>NZ_CALACG010000219.1 GCF_937890585.1 uncultured Campylobacter sp. | reverse complement strand
AGAGCGAGCAGGCAAAGGCTGTCATCGTAGCGACTGGCTCAACCCCAAGACGTGCTGGCTTTAAAGGCGAGGACGAATTCTTTGGCAAAGGCGTTAGCACATGCGCGACATGCGATGGCTTCTTTTACAAAAACAAAGAGGTAGCCGTTCTTGGCGGTGGCGACACAGCTGTTGAAGAGGCACTTTATCTAGCAAATATCTGCTCAAAAGTTTATCTAGTGCATAGACGTGACGAGTTTAGAGCGGCACCAACAACCGTTGAAAAAGCTAGAAAAAATGAGAAGATCGAGTTTATAACAAGTGCGACTGTAAAAGAGGCGCTTGGCGATAATACGGGTTTAACAAAGATCGTGCTTGATACTAAAAATGGCGAGCGCGTGCTTGATGTGCCGGGCATTTTCACCTTTGTCGGACTAAATGTAAATAACGAAATTTTAAAAGACGAAAACGGCAAATTTATCTGCGAAATGGCTGATGGCGGACAGGTAAAGACTAACCTTAAGATGCAAACTAGCCTAAAAGGGCTCTTTGTAGCAGGCGACATCAGAGAGGATGCTCCAAAGCAAGTCATCGTAGCAGCAGGTGATGGCGCAGTGGCTGCACTTAGCGCTATGAGCTACATAGAAAGCTTGCATTAATACTCAAATTTAGCCAAAAAATTTGGCTAAATTTCTTTTTTAAGATAAACCTTCTTTAGTAAAATTTATATTTTTAAAAGTACTTGTTTTTAGGCTTATCAGAACACCTCTTTTAAAAGAAAATAACTCTAAGACAGAGCTTAGCCGCCTTTTTACACAAAATAGGCAAAAGTGGGTGCGTCTAATAATTACCAAAATTCTAATTTTTAATTAAATTCTAGCTACAAGTAGCCCTTTTCAAAAGCCATTTCGTAATCTCTCTATAATAAATTTTATGTTAAATTTCACCCAAAAATCAAAGGATAAATTTTGGTAAAAATAGGACTTTACGGTGCTAGCGGCAAGATGGCTCAAAGTATCATCTCTTGTTTAAAAGATGAAAAAGACGCCACTTTAAGCGTCGCTTTTAGCCAAAAAAATGAGGTTGAAAATTTAAGTAGCGAGCTTTTGACAAATGACTTTGCTAAATTTTTTGAAGCGTGCGACGTCATCATCGACTTTAGCCAAAAAGAAGCGACCGTAGCACTGCTAAACTACGCTAGAACCAACCCAAAACCACTAGTCATTGGCACAACTGGACTAAATGACGACGAGAAAAACTTGCTTCACCTAGCATCAGGTACTATGCCAATACTCTACGCAACAAACATGAGTCTAGGCGTAGCAGTGTTAAACCGCATAGCAAGGATAGCTTCAAAAGTTTTAAGAGAATTTGATATCGAGATAGTCGAGCAACACCACAGATACAAAAAGGACGCTCCAAGTGGCACTGCGATGACCTTGGCTGGTTGCGTGGCAGAGGCAAGGGATCTAAATTTAAAAGATGTTTTAGTAACAGGCAGAGCTGGCATGGTGGGCGCAAGAAGCAAAGATGAGATCGCGGTTATGGCACTTCGTGGAGGCGACGTGGTCGGTCGTCACACGGTTGGCTTTTACAATGACGGCGAATTTATCGAGCTAAACCACACCGCAACGAGCAGAGCGACCTTTTCAAAAGGTGCGATCAAGGCAGCCATCTGGCTAAAAGATCAAAGTAGTGGCCTATACTCGATAGACGATAGTTTGGGGCTTGATGATTAAATTTAGTCTTGATGACGCGCAGAGCTACAAGCTAGAATTTGGCGATAAATTCTACCTGCCAGAGCGCGAAAAGCGCCAAAATTTAAGAGCTGGAGAGTTTGATTTGAGATGATAAAAATTTAATTTTAGCGCATGTGGATTATTATAAATGGTGCAAATGGCGGCAAATGTGCCAGAATTTTGGATAACACGCCACTTACAAATAGTGCTTAGCGTTGGCTATGAAATTTAACTACAAAGATGAAATTTAAAAAGATGAAAAGAGGATAAAAGATGTGTGCGATAGTTGGTATCATAAATTCTAAAGATGCGGCGAAAACAGCGTATTATGCGTTATTTTCTATGCAGCATCGTGGTCAAGAGGCAAGTGGCATCAGCGTCTGTAACGACGGCGAGATCTCTACCCACAAGGGCAACGGTCTAGTCACCGAGGTCTTTAACGAGGAGATCTTGAGCTCTCTAAAAGGCGACATGGCGATCGGTCACAACCGCTACGCGACAGCTGGCAAAAACTCAGGCCGTGACGCTCAGCCCATAGCTGCCAACTACTCTTTGGGTCAAATTTCGATCGTTCACAACGGAAATTTGGTCAATAAAGACGAGGTTAGAGACGAGCTCATAAAAGATGGCGCGATATTTCAGACAAATATGGACACCGAAAACATCATCCACCTCATCGCAAGAAACCACGACGAACACCTACAAGATCGCATCATCGCAGCACTTGACAAGATAAAAGGTGCTTACTGCTTGCTCGTGCAGTCACGCCACAAGACTTTTGCCATCAGAGACCGCTGGGGTGTTAGGCCGCTAAGCCTTGGCAGGCTAAAGGACGGCGGATACATCGTAGCTAGCGAGACTTGCGCGTTTGACCTTGTGGGAGCAACATTTATAAGAGATGTTAGACCTGGCGAGATGATAGTTTTTGAGCATGGCAAGAGCGAGTTTCAAAGCTTGCAAATTTTCGAGCCAGAGCCTAGAGTTTGCGCCTTTGAGTACATCTATTTTGCACGCCCAGATAGCGTTATAGAGGGCAAAAGCGTCTATGAAGTGAGAAAAAAGATGGGCGAGGTGCTTGCTAGAAAGAGCAAGGTAAAGGCTGACTTTGTAGTGCCAGTGCCAGATAGCGGCGTGCCAGCAGCGCTTGGATACGCAAATGAGAGCAAAATTCCATTTGAGCTAGCCATCACTAGAAATCACTATGTGGGCAGAACATTCATCGAGCCAAGCCAAGAGATGAGAAATTTAAAGGTCAAGCTAAAACTTAATCCAATGTCAAGCGTGCTAGAGGGCAAAAGCATCGTCGTGATCGATGATAGCATCGTTCGTGGCACCACTTCTAAAAAGGTGGTCGATCTTTTAAGACACGCAGGGGCGAAAGAAATTCACTTCAGAGTTGCGTGCCCTGAGCTAAAGTATCCTGAGCGATACGGCATAGATACACCAAGCTTTGAGGAGCTAATAAGCGCTAAAAAAAGCATCGAAGAGGTCAGAGAGTACATCGGAGCTGATAGCTTGGAGTTTTTGAGCATTGATGAGCTTAAAGAGAGTATCGGCAACGAGAGAAAATACTCGCTTGTAAGCTTTGATGGTGATTACTTCATAAAATGAGAAATTTAGTAGTTCTACTGCTTGCAGCGCTCTTTTTTGCGGCCTGCTCGCAAAAAATGCCTAGCAAAAAGGATGAAATTTCCATCATGGTGAGCTACTTTGAGCTAAACAGCGAAAAGCAGCAGCTGCTAATCAAAAATATGCCAAATTTGGCTGAACTAAATGCCAGCGTGCCATTTTTTGGCATGGTAAATTTTCTTGATCAAAATAAAACCACAAGTGCTTATTCTCTTATAAAGGGCGTTATAAACGTCATTGAAGCTGACAACGCCTCTATAAATTTAAACAAAGCTAGTAATGTTCTGGCTCTTAAAAAATCTAGTGAGATAAGGTTTTATGAGATAAGGCCTGATGTGGTTGAGAGTGTTAAATTTAGATCACCAAATGGCGTTTGTGGTGAGTTTTTGGCTCAAAAGCCAATTTTTGTAAATGCGGCCACCAACTACTATTTAAGAGATGATAGCTTTTTTGCAAGTTTTATCGAGGCAAAATTTGTTTATAAAAAGGGCGCAAAGATCCTGAAAAAGGAGTTTGCTTACAATATCTCTGAGCCTAAAATCCTAGAAGAAGCCAAAGAATTTACACAAAAACCAAACCAGCTTTTCTTAAATGATATGCAAAAGCTTGGCAGACTGCTTGACATACTCTGCACCTATTAAACGTTAAATTTAGACTTTTTCACGAGCCAGCACCCTTTTTAGGGTTAGAAATAGCAGAGAAAAACCTAACTGTGATTATAGTGGGGAAAAGAGCTTATGGTGACCGATAAAAATTTAGCACGGATATTGCAAAATATTGGTGCTTTGATCAAGGCAATTTCTAGGCTACCTAGCACTAGAAAAGCTAGAGACTATGATCAATAAAGATATTAAATTTTATAAAAAACCATTCCAGAATACTGCTACGATAAAATTTGCTCTAGCCAGAATTATGCCAATGCTCTTTTTGAAAAAGAGCATATATATGTAGAGATGTATAAAACTTAGGCGACAGAGAAAAGACTAAAGAGTATAGCGACAAAATGAAAAATGGCGATGAAAAGTGGAATTTGGTTCTTTATGATTATCAACACATAAGATATATTTATAAAGACACCACTGCGTGGAAGCTTTTGCTCTATTAGGTCGGTCAAGCAACAGCCTTCTTATCCATTTGCTTTAGCTGACTTGTAAATTTAGTAAATTTCACCATTTTCAAGTCAGCTATTTTAAATTTAAAGCTAAATTTAGCCCCCTGCTCTTTAAATTTATCCTAAAGCATCTCTATAAACGCCTCGAGCCTTGTCTTGATCTGCCCAGCGTCGCTTGTAGAAAAGTCCGTCTCAAGCGCCATATAAGGCGTATCTACCTCGTTGCATGCCCTTTTTATATTGGTAGTTTCTACGTTGTAAGTGTGACAGGCTTGCAGCACAACGTCGATCACGCCGTCCGCCTTATACTCTTTTATCATCTCTTGAAGCACATTTTCTCTATCTTTATTTGGCGACATGATCGAGCAAGGTATCGCCATGTAGCGCTTTGCTATGGCGCTAATTGGATCGTCGTTTTCATCGACAAGGTTGCTAAAGTTTTTAGTTCCAGTGCAGTTTTCGTAAGCTACCACGACGCCGCCTGCCTCTTCTATGGCTGGCACTATCTTGTCATAGACCCCGCCACTTGGACAGCCTGTGATGATGATGCGTTTGGCATCTTTATGCACGGGTGAAATTTTGTCCCTCACGCACTCTTTTAGCTTATTTACGATGATCTCAAGGTCGCTTATCTGCTCGGCCTTATCAAATATAAAGCCATTTCCATATAGCAGTGCGTGCAGCTCTTTGCCGTTCATCGGTGGTGGCGTTAGCTTCATGAAATTTTGAATTTCGCCCATCAGCTCGCGCTCTTTGTTAAATAGCCTGATAGAGTTTTTTAGCTCCTCGTCGCTCACTTTCACGTCAAATTTAGCCTCCAGTCGCTCCTTTAACTCCCTAACCTCATCTTGCCAAAGCTCTAGGCTCTTTTGGCTCTTGAAATGTGGCAAGTGCATGACGTGAACGTCTTTAAACTCACCCATCAGCTCATACATCTTTTTCTTGCCGTCGCAGGTAGTTTCGCCGATAACGATATCGGAGTTTCGCACAAATGGGCACTTGTTTGCCTTAGCAAAGCCATAGCTTGCCTTTATGAGCGGGCAGAGGTTTTTAGGCAGGTACTTTTCGCCCTCAACCACTGCGTTATCGCCAGTAGCGCAGACGCTCACGCTATAAGCGTTTGCTGCGTGGATGAGCTCTCTTGGCGTGTAGGTGCAAAATATCGCTGCGATCTTTTGACCGCTATTTTTGACTGCTTCGACGTTTTGGGCTAAATTTTTCTTAGCGCTGTCATAGGTAGCGAAAATTTCGCTTAAATTCATGTTCTCATTTATTGCCATCTTCTCTCCTTAAATTTCTTATCCCTGCAAGGCTAGCGCCTATCGCACCGCAGTAGATCGCGTCTTTGTGCGTGGTGACGCTAGCTTGCAAGCACGCTTCTAAATTTTCTCTCACATACTCGCTCTTACTAAAGCCACCGCTTAGAAAATAGCTCGTATTTGCCTGTTTTTTGACCAAATTTGAAATTTTATTTACAGCTGAAATGATCACCGCTTTTGCGATATTTTCTCGTGAGACGTTTTGAGCGATGAGACTTATGATCTCAGACTCCGCAAAGACCGTGCACATCGAGCTTATGGCGATATCTTTGTCGCTATTTTTAGCAAGGCGTGTAAGCTCATCAAATCTAACTCCAAGGCGGTTTGACATCACTTCAAGAAATTTACCAGTGCCGGCTGAGCATTTATCATTCATCGTAAAGTCAGTCACCGAGCCATTTTCAAGCTTAATAGCCTTCGTATCTTGTCCGCCCACGTCTATAACGGTGCAGTCGCTTTTGCAAAAGTAGTGCGCCCCAAGCGCGTGACAGGTGATCTCAGTAAGCGTTTTATTGGCGTATGGCACCGAGACTCTGCCATATCCAGTCGCTGTAAAATATAGCTCGCCAAGGCCTAAAGCTAAAACTCGCTCTTTTATAAGCATGGCCGTATCTGCGCTGCTCCAGCCTGTTGGGAGTAAAAATAGCTCCTTTATCTCGCCGCTAGCTTCCATGACTGCTACTTTTGCAGAAGTTGAGCCTATATCGATTCCGATTGAGTGCATTTTGTATCCAAAAAAGGTCTTTCTAAAACTTAGAACTGGCGTGATTTTACTCACTTTAAGACAAATTTGTCAATAAATAAGACTAAATTTAGAGCTCTTTTAGTTTTAAAGCTATTTAAAAGGAATTTTAGTAATATATGAAGATTTTTATCATAAAGGATATATATGAAAAATGTTTTAAAATTTAGTGCAGCTCTATTGATCGCAGCGCTTTTTGCTGGATGTGCAAGCGAGAGCTCAAGAGTGGTTGAAACTCCAAAAGTTGCAAGCTACGGCTCAGTTTATAACGGACAGAAAGTCTCAGTTTCTATTGGCCGCTTTAATAACCAATCAGCCTATCAAAATGGTGTTTTTGGTGACGGCGAGGATAGACTTGGCAACCAAGCTCAAAGCATCTTGATCACAAATTTACAGCAAAGCGGTAGATTTTCTGTGCTTGATAGATCAAATATGAAGGTGATCAAACAAGAGAGCGAGCTAAGCAAAGAGGCTCAAGATTTAAAAGGCTCGAGATACGTCATAACTGGCGATGTGACTGAATTTGGCCGCAAAACAACAGGCGATCACCAGCTATTTGGCATACTTGGCAGAGGCAAGAAACAAACAGCCTACTCAAAGGTAAATTTAAACGTTGTTGATACCAAAACCGCAGAGGTCGTCTACTCAGTTAGCGGCGCTGGTGAATACACCCTTTCAAACAGAGAAATCATAGGCTTTGGCGGCTCAGCTGGATACGACTCTACACTCAATGGCAAGGTACTAAGCCTAGCTATCATAGAGGCCGTAAATAACTTAGTAAATGGGATAGAGAGCGGAGCATGGCAAGTAAAATAAAACTTACCTGCCTTGCACTTTTTGCGCTATTGCTTGCAGGCTGCAATCAACCAGATACACCAAGGTCGCTTTACTACTGGGATGGCACGTATAACAATGCTTTGTACACATACCTAAATGAGAGCGGAGATACAAATGAGCAAATTTCACATTTAGAAAATTTGATCCAGACATCTACGCAAAAGGGCTACAAAATCGCCCCAGGGCTTTATGCACACCTTGGACTTTTATATCTAAATAATGGAAATTTAGGCGTTGCAAATGCAAATTTTGACAAAGAAGTGCAAAATTTCCCAGAGTCACGCGAGTATATAAATTTCATCAAAGGCTCAAGAAATTTAGTTCAAGCGCCTAAAACAGAGGAGGCCAAAGATGAAAAATAGCCTGAAATTTATAGCTGTGGCACTTCTTGCGATATTTTTTACTGGATGTTCTGTAAAAGAGCCTGAGCCATACGACTACACTGCCTTTTTACAAAAAAAGCCCCACTCTATCTTAGTGCTCATGCCAACAAACGATAGCACCGATGTAGCTGGCTCAGCAGCTGTGCTAGCTAACGCAGTAGCCCCGCTTAGCGAGGCAGGATACTACGTATTTCCAGTAGCTCTTGTAAATGATACATTTAAGCAAAATGGCATAACCGAGCCAAACGAGATCGCAGCCGTCCCACTAAATAAGCTTGATAAAATTTTTCAAGCCGATAGTGTGCTTTATATCAACATAAAAGAGTACGGCACAAGCTATGCCGTTATTTCAAGCTCTACAAGAGTTGTGCTTGAAGCAAAGCTAGTCGATATAAAGAGTGGCGCTACCCTCTGGAATGGAACAGCAACAGCTATAGAAGATAGCAGTAGCGGTCAAAGTAGCCTACTTGGCATGCTAGTCTCAGCCGTCATCACGCAGGTGGCAAACACCATCTCAGATAGATCGTACGACCTAGCAGTAAGGGCTGACGCCTATCTCTTTTCAAGAAACTGCCACAACTGCATACTTTATGGGCCATATTCGCCGCACTACGGTAAAGACGCCCAGCTACATAAAGATAGATAAATTTAATGTCCAGCCATCAACTAGGAGTGCTTCTTACGCTAGTTGGTGGCGTACTTTGGGGGTTTAGCGGAGTTTGCGGGCAGTATCTTTTCTCGCAGGGCATAAGCGCTGATTTTTTAGTACCTTATAGGCTCTTGCTAGCTGGCTCATTTATCGTGATCTACTACGCTTTTAAGGCTCCAAAGGCAGTTTTTGCGCCACTTACTGACGTAAAACTGCTAGCAGAGCTTCTTATATATGCCATACTTGGGCTCATGATGACGCAGTATGCTTATTTTTACTCGATCGAGCTCTCAAACGCCGCAGTTGCGACCGTCATTCAATACACAGCCCCAGTTCTCATCCTAGCCATCATCTGCCTAAAAGAGAGGCGAGTGCCAAGGCCGCTTGAAATTTTGGCTCTGCTTTGCGCGATGCTTGGGGTCTTTTTCCTAGCCACGCACGCGCAAATTTCAGCCCTTGTCATCTCACCAGAAGCGCTATTTTGGTGCTTAGTAAGTGCTATTTGCGTCTGCGTTTACAACCTTGCTCCAACAAGACTAAATGCCAAATACTCCGTAGCTCTAACCATTGGCTGGGGCATGGTGATAGGTGGCGTGGTGCTTTGCCTTTATATGAGAGTGTGGGAGTTTGCAGGGCTTAGTGGCACGGCGCAGTGGCTAGCATTTTTCGCCGTTATCACGCTTGGCACGATATTTGCATTTAGCTTTTATATGACTGGAGTTAAGCTCATAGGCGCCTCGAAAGCTAGCATGATAGCCTGCGTAGAGCCACTAAGTGCGGCCTTTTTTGGCTACTTTTGGCTTGGGACGAAGTTCGTCTTTTGGGACTTTTTAGGCTTTGCTCTCATCATATCTTGCATATTTTTACTTTCAAAGAAGAGAGATGATATACCTAGCACAAACTGACACGACAGCTGGCTTTTTAAGCAAAGACTACAAGGAGATAAACCACGCCAAAATGCGAAACGAGGGCAAACCTTGCCTCATCACGACGGCTAAATTTAACGTTTTAAACGAGCTTGCAAGAGTGCCAAAAAAATATAAAAATTTCATCCGCCGCTCGAGAAAAACGACATTTTTATATCCAAATTTAAAGGCTATCAGAGTCGTAAAAGAGTGCGAACACGAGAAATTTTTAACCAAATTTGACTGGCTTTACTCAAGCAGCGCAAACAAAAATGGTATGAAATTTGATGAAGCTTGGGCAAGAAGCGTGGCTGACGAAGTTGTTGATGAACGATTTTTTGAAGATACGCCATCAAAAATTTATAAAATTTCAAAGTCAAAACTAAAAAAGATCCGCTAGTTAAATTTACGCCCTGCACTTTTTATAAATTTAGGTAGCTTTGTTGTGGTTTTAGGTGATAAATTTACTAAATTTCACAGCTTACAAGAGCAGTTTTAAAAGCTAGTTTTTTAGACAAGGTCTAAATTTAATCTACTAATTATATAAATTTACAAGTATCCAAACTAAATTTAACCTATCTCGTATTATAAGCCTCGCTCTAGACTACATTTTGAAATTTAAAGTCTGCCAGATGCTTTAGCCAAACAGTGGCTGATATAAATTTGAGCCAATATATAAAGTTGCCCACTAAGACCAAATTTATCGCCAACTCGCATAAATTTACAAATTTAGAGCGAGAAAGGACTAAATTTCATTAAATTTAGCTCATTTGTGCGGATAAAGTAATCATTCGACGCAACGCCACTACAACCA
The DNA here is from genome assembly GCF_937890585.1 of uncultured Campylobacter sp. Lineage (GTDB taxonomy): Bacteria > Campylobacterota > Campylobacteria > Campylobacterales > Campylobacteraceae > Campylobacter_A. The sequence goes on along the minus strand of NZ_CALACG010000219.1, from coordinate 65 downwards.
CGCAAGCAAATTCAGTCAAACCACAAATTTAAAATTTAAGCCACTACTAAAATTTGGATGCAGAG
>NZ_CALACG010000218.1 GCF_937890585.1 uncultured Campylobacter sp. | reverse complement strand
ATGACGGTTGGCTCGGTGGTTTTATTTAAATTTGCTAGTAAATTTTTAGTATCGTTTTGCTCTTTTTTTGGCTCTTCTTTTTTAGCCTCGAGCTTTATCTCTGGTGCTTGTTTTTTCTGCTCTTTTGGCTCGATTTTTGACTTTTGTGCCTGTTTGATTTCATGTTTTGGGTCTGTGAAAATTTTGCTTAAATTTTCATCTTCGTCAAATTTTAAAGGATATTTTCTCTTCTCATACTCTTGTTTTTTCTCGTTGCTGGCAACCTTTGGCTCAGCCTTTTTTGAAATTTGTTTCTCGGTTTTTGTCTCATCTGCTTTACTTATCTGCTCTACGTCTTTATTTTTGATACTTAAAGCTGCGATAAGCGCTACTATCAAGATAGCTGCGATGACGCCGATACCGATGAAGATTTTATTATGAGAGCGCCCTGTTTTTTTCTTTACAGGACGCTTCTTTGCACTCTTTTTTTCGCTCAAAGTTTAGTTTTTGTTTTGATCTATGAGTTTGCCGTTTGTGATCCAAGGCATCATCGCGCGAAGTTTTTTGCCAGTTTGATTTAACAAGCTTCTCTCGGCTATACCGCGCTCTGCGTTCATTCTAACATAGCCTGCTTTTCTCTCTAGGATGAAGTCTTTTGCAAATTTGCCATTTTGAATTTCTTTTAAAACTTCTTTCATAGCCTTTCTGCTCTCTTCGCCAACTACTCTTACGCCACTTACGTAATCACCGTACTCAGCGGTGTTTGAGATAGAGTAGCGCATATCAGCCATGCCACCTTGATACATTAGATCAACTATTAGTTTTAGCTCGTGTAAGCACTCAAAATAGGCCATCTCAGGCTCATATCCAGCCTCCACAAGCGTATCAAAGCCAGCATTTACTAGTGCGCAAAGGCCACCGCATAAAACTGCTTGCTCGCCAAATAAATCTGTTTCAGTTTCATCTTTAAATGTAGTCTCGATGATGCCAGTTCTGCCGCCACCTATGCCGCATGCGTAGCTTAGCGCGATCTCTTTTGCTTTTCCACTTGCATTTTGCTCAACAGCGATAAGATCAGGTATGCCGCCACCTCTTACAAATTCACTTCTAACTGTGTGTCCTGGGGCTTTTGGAGCTATCATGATGACGTCAATGTTTGCTGGAGCTTTGATCTGTCCAAAATGCACGTTAAATCCATGTCCAAATGCGATAGCAGCATGATCTTTCAAATTTGGCTCGATCTCATTTTTATAAATTTCAGCTTGAAGCTCATCTGGTGTTAGGATCATGATCACGTCAGCGCTTTTTGTAGCTTCGCTAACTGTTTTTACCTCAAAGCCCTTTGCCTCAGCTTTTGCCCAGCTTTTGCCGCCTTTTGCAAGACCTATAACAACACTTACACCATTATCTCTTAAATTTTCAGCGTGTGCGTGACCTTGTGAACCAAAGCCAATGATCGCTACTTTTTTACTCTGAATAAGGCTTAAATCGCAGTCTTTATCATAATAAACACTTATAGCCATTTTTTCTCCTATTGTTAAATTTTGGCGAGATTATACATTTTAGCAACAAAAACGTTGCTGAAAAAGAGCAAAAAAGCATCTTTAAGTTTTATGTTGTAGCTTTTTGCTATAATGTGGCAAAATTTTCAACAAAGAGTTATCTTAATGAACGAATCAATTTTTAAAAAAATCAAAGCACTTCCCCCACTAGACGATACTGTTGTGCAAATTCAGCGCCTACATGCTGACGAAAATAGCTCGATAAATGACCTCACAAAAGTGGTCGAAAAAGACCCTATGCTAACAGCAAATATCTTGCGTTCAGCAAACTCACCACTTTATGGATTTTCTCAAGAGATCACAACTATCGCAAGAGCCATTTCACTTTTTGGCATGGCTACTATCCGCGGTTTTGCGCTATCAAGTGCCATTAAAAAGACCTTTTCTATAAATTTAGAGCCATACGACATTACGGCACAGGATTTTTTAAATATCTCGATCATGCAAAACGCCCTAATGTATCACTGGTACTCAAAGATAAAGCCTAAAAGCTTAGAGATCCTCTCACCAGCTTCATTTATGCTAGAAGTTGGCAAGATCGTCCTTGCTCACGAGCTCACAGAAAATGGCCAAACAAATGAATTTAAGACAAAACTAAAACAAATTTCATCTACATACGACCTTGCACTTTTAGAGTCTGAAATTTTAGACATCACAAACGAAGAGGTCACGGCTAAAATTTTTGAGCAGTGGAATTTAGAGATCGAGCTTGGAAATTCTATCCTATATTCAAATTTACCTGAAGAGGCGCCTGACCACGTAAAAGAGTACGCAAGAGCATTAAAAGTAGTAAAAACAGCGGTTAATATCTTTAACCAGCTTGACGATGTGAGTGTAAATAACGCAACACTTCTTATAAATGAATATGGCTTTGAGAGAGATACATTTTTAATGGCTGTTAGCAAAGTCAAAGACAATTTGTGAAAGAATTTTTAACATCACTTCTAGTTGGCATCAAAGAAAAAGAGATATCAAACGAAGATAAAGAGATCTTACGTAATCTCCTAAACCTTGGTGCCGTAAGCTTACATAAAGATAAATTTTACCTAAACAACGGCTATGTCTGCGGCAAGCTAGACATCAGCCAAAACGCGACTGGCTTTATCATGCCATTTGACAAGCGCTTCAAGCAAGATATCATCGTCGAAAATAAAAATTTAAACAACTCTCACCTCGGCGATATCGTGCTAGCAAAGCTTTTGCCGCTTAAGAAAAAACGCCAAAGCGCTAAGATAGTAATGAGCCTAAAGCTTGCAAATGAGACAAGCGTGGTCTATACAAAACGCTTTGGGGCGGCCATTTTAGGGGTAAATTTAAAAACTGGGCTAAGCACAACCCTAAAGGCAACTCAAAAAAGCCTAAAGATGCTCCCACTTGGGACGCTACTAAAGATAAACAATCTAAACAACGAAATAGTCGAGGTTTTAGGAAATTTAGAAGATCCACTAAGCGATGAGAAAATTTCGCTTGCTATTTATAATAAAAATGATAAATTTAGCGAGGCTTGCGAGCTTGAAGCAAAGGCTTTTGGCGATGAAGTCGATGCTAGTATGTATCCAAACAGAGCCGATCTAAGAAATTTAGAGTTTTGCACGATCGATCCAGTCGATGCTAAGGACTTTGACGATGCCATATATTTTGATGAGAAAAAGCGAGAAATTTACGTAGCAATCGCAGATGTAAGTGAGTATGTGACCGCATATAGTGCCATTGATAGCGAGGCTAAAAAAAGAGGCTTCTCTATCTACTTTCCGCACATCTCAGTGCCGATGTTGCCGCGCGCACTTAGTGAAAATATCTGCTCGCTAAAGCCAGATGTGCCGCGTCTTGCATTTTGTTTTAAAATTTCACTTGATGCAAACAACGAGGTAAAAAAAGAGGAGCTTTTTGAGGCGATCATCCTTTCAAAAAGGCGCTTTAACTACGATGAGATCGATGAAATTTTAGAGGGCAAAAGAGAGTGCGAAATTTCATGGGTCAAGCCACTTTTTAAACTCACCACAAAGCTTCGCAAAAAAAGGCTTTTGCATGCGTTTGACTTCAGGACAAAAGAGCTTAGAATGAGCCTTGATGAAGAGGGTCAAATTTCGCAAACCAGGTTTGAAAGCGACTCCGACTCACATAGACTAGTCGAAGACTGCATGCTTTTAGCAAACAAGGCTGCCGCAAAGCTCATCACAAAGGGCGTTTTTAGAAACCACGCTTCGCCTGATTTTAAAAAGATAGATACCTTGCTTGAGGACCTGCAGCTTTTGGGGCTTGACTTTACCTACGAGAGCGACCTTGCAAATTTAATAAGAAAGATCCAAGCAAAGGCCGATGAGATGGGCAACCGCGAGGAGATAGACAAGCTCATCATAAAGTCACAAAAAAAGGCTGAATATTCAAGTGAAAATTTAGGCCACTTTGGGCTTGGATTTGACAGATATACACACTTTACAAGCCCTATTAGACGCTATTCTGACCTTATCTTACACAGACTTTTAAAGGCTAAAATTTTAAAAGATGAGAAGCTTTACAACTTCTTACTTTTAAACATCCAAAGCACATGTGCAACCTTAAGCGAGCTTGAAAGAGAGGCCGACAAGGTAGCCTACGACTTTATGGATAGGAAATTTGCACGCTGGGCAGCCGCAAACATCGGCAAAGAGGTGCGTTGCTACGTTAGCGAAAACCAAAATGTCTTGGTTGCCAAGCTTGATGATCATTTTGTTGGAGCTAGGATTTTCATCACTGGATACAGCGCAAATTTACTTCAAAAGCTTGTCGTAAAGATCACAGAGGCCGACATCGCGAGCGCTAAAATTTTTGCAAAAGTGATAAGAAAGATCGATGTATAGAAAAGATTTGGAGCTAAATTTAGCAAATGCAAATTTAAGCAACTACTTCTTGCTTTTTGGGGCGGACGAGTTTCAGATCGAGCTTTTTGGCAAGGAAATTTTAAGCTTTTATGCAAGCGAAGATGCAAATTTATTAAGTCTTTATTTTGACGAGTACAACTACACGCAAGCAAGCTCTCACCTAAGCGAGCAGTCACTTTTTGGCGGCAAAAATATCCTTTATGTAAAAAGCGACAAAAAGATCCCCGCAAAAGAGCTAAAAGAGCTCATCTCGCTTTGCTCAAAGAGCCAGGATAACTACTTTTTGTTTGAGCTTTATGAGGCCGATATGAAGCTAGTTTTTGATACACAAAAGGCTTTTGGGGCAAATTTTGCGAGATTTTTCAAGCCCTCAACTCCAGATGAGGCGATAAATTTACTAGCCAAAAACTCAGCCAAAATAGGCCTAAACATAACCAAAAACGCACTTTATGAGCTTTATTTTACTCATAATGAAAATTTATACCTTGCAGCAAGTGAGCTAACAAAGCTAAAGAGCCTAAACGCTCATATCGAACAAGACGATGTAAAAAGGCTGGTATTTGGGCTTGGTGGGATAAATTTTGATGATTTTTTTAATAAATTTATGGCTCTAAAAGATATAAAAAACGACTTTTTTACCTACTTAGAAGATCCAAATTTTAATGAAATTTTACTTTTAAACTCACTTTACAAAGCATTTTTTAGGCTATTTAAAATTTACTCTTACATCAAGATAAATGGCCGCTTAAATTTAGACGAAGCGATCGGCTATCAGCCGCCTGTAAATGTGGCAAATTTACTAAAAGCGAATAGCTTAAAGCTAAGTTTAAATGCCTATTTAGAGATATTTAAAACGCTAAATTTAGCCGAGCTAGAGCTAAAAACAAATACAAAAATGGATAAAGAAATTTTCGTCTTATCGACCATTTTAAACCTCCAACACCTCATATCAACAGCAAATATTAAGTAAATTTAAGCTAAAATCCACCCTTGCTTAATGCAAAATCCTTGCTCACAAAGTGAGCTAAATATCCATAAGGAGAAAAAATGAAACATTACGAGCTTTTATTCATTCTTAAGCCGACATTGACGGAAGAGGAAGTTAAAGCTAAGGTTGATTTCGTAAAAGAAGTCATAACAAAAAACGGCGGCGAGATCGCTACTGTCGTTGAGATGGGCACTAGAAAACTAGCTTATGCCATCAAAAAATATGAGCGTGGAACATATTTTGTTATCTACTACAAAGCTCCACCGGCACTTCTTGCAGAGCTTACAAGAAACGTAAGGATCACTGAAGATATCATAAGATTTTTAAGCGTTAAATATGAAAACAAACGCGAAATCGCAGCTTGGGAAAGACTTTGCAAAGGTATAAAGCAAACTAAAAAAAAAGAGACTCGCGAGCCAAGAGCACCACGCGAGCCAAGAGCTGAAAAAGTAGACGAGCAAACATTTACAGAAGAATAATCAAGGATAAAAAATGTTCAATAAAGTAGTATTAGTTGGAAATTTAACCAGAGATATAGAGCTTAGATATACTACTAGCGGCGTTGCCATAGGAAATTCTAGTATAGCTGTGACACGCAAAATCACCTCAAATGGGGAAAGAAGAGATGAGACTTGCTTTATTGATATATCATTTTTTGGCAAGAGTGCAGAGATAGCAAACCAATATCTCAATAAGGGATCGAAGCTGCTTATTGAAGGAAGACTTAAATTTGACCAATGGACCGACAATAACGGACAAAATCGCTCAAAACACTCTATCGCCGTTGAGAGCATGGAAATGCTTGGCTCAAATAACCAAACGCAACAAGGCGGATACTCTATGAATAGCCAAAATAGCGGTGGCTACGGACAGCAAGGCGGATATCAAAATAACCAATATAACCGCCAACAAGAAGCTAGGCCGCAAGCTGCTCCGCAAAGAAAGCAAGAGAGTTATTCAGAAGTTCCTGATATAGACGTTGATGCTGATAGCTTCAACAATGAAGAAATACCGTTTTAATTTTAAAGGATAAAAAATGGCAGAAAAAAGAAAATATTCACGCAAATATTGCAAATTTACAGAAGCAAAAATTGATTTTATAGACTACAAAGACACTTCACTTTTGAAGTATTGCTTGTCAGAGAGATTTAAAATCATGCCAAGACGCCTAACTGGCACATCAAAAAGATACCAAGAGATGGTAGAAAAAGCGATCAAGAGAGCTCGCCACGCAGCTATCATACCTTATATAGTTGATCGCAAAGATGTAGCTACAAACCCTTTTGAAGGTCTATAATCCATAAATTTTAGCCCTAAATGGGGCTAAAATTTCAAAAACTATTTTTAATCACTTCATTGCAAATTTAAATGTTTATTTAGTTAATGCCAAAAATACAAACACATGCCACTCATAAGATAGCTAATCATTAATTATAATTTTTATCTTTTAAGAACTGTTTTGTAAGGTGGCCACGTTTTGAGAGCAAACAAACGCACACAGATAAATTTAACAATTTTTTAGAGATAAAATTTATTGTTTTTTATCTTTCTCAGTCT
>NZ_CALACG010000217.1 GCF_937890585.1 uncultured Campylobacter sp. | reverse complement strand
ATTTAATACTATAAGTATCTAGCCTATTTGCGTTTAAAGAAATATATAAATTTGCACTAACTCCAGCCCATCACTCCCCCAGAACACCAAAAACCAAATTTTGCATGAAAATTTGCTAGGAAACAGGATGGGTAATTTTAAAAAGCTTTTAAAAATGAAAATTTATAAAACGTAAAAAGATAAATTTAGAAAGAAAAGAGAGCCAGATAGGCTCTCTGGGGATTATTCAGCTACTAGCTCTATATAAGCCATCTCTGCTGCGTCGCCTCTGCGAACGCGAGTTTTGATGATCCTTGTATAGCCACCGTTGCGCTCTTTAAATTTTGGAGCTACTTCAGTAACTAGCTTGTTTGTAGTCTCTTTGTCTTGCAAAGAAGCAAAAACTGCTCTGTGAGCGTTAGAGTCGCCTTTTCTAGCTCTTGTGATAAGCTTTTCAACATAGCTTCTAAGCTCTTTTGCTTTTGGTAAAGTTGTCTCTATCTTTTCGCTTTTGATGATAGCTATCGCTAAATTCTTAAGCAATGCAGATCTATGAGATGACGTTCTACCAAGTTTGCGATATCCGTGTTTATGTCTCATCTATTGTCCTTTTATTCTTTTGCACTCATTTGTGATTTTAGCTCGGTTATTTTCTTTCTGAGTTGCTCTTTGCTATCTTTTAGCACATCAACACCAACTGGATAGCCTATCTCTTCCATAACCGCTTTTATCTCTTCAAGAGATTTTTTACCTAAATTTTTAAGCTCTTTAAGCTCGTTTTCGTCCATCAACGCAAGCTCACCGATAAATCTAATCTCAGCCTTATCAAGGCAGTTAAAGCTTCTAGCGCTTAAATTTAGATCTTCTACACTAGAAAGTAGCTTTGAGAACTCGCTGCTTGCGCTTGAGCTAGCAACTGGAGCGCTAACATCAATATCCAAAATTCCTTTAAATACTGACATTTGCTGATACATAGCTTCTAAACAATTTTTAAAAGCTTCTACTGGACCAACTTGACCATCTGTTGTTATCGTAAATACGATTTTCTCGTAGTCTGGGTCATCTTCAACCAAGACGTTTTGTATCTCATAAACTGCTTTTTTAACAGGTGTAAAGAAAGCATCTAGTGCGATAAAGTCGTCTTCGATCTCTTCTCTGATCTCTTCACTAGGAACATATCCGATACCTTTTTGGATGATGACTGAGAAATTTAACTCAGCATCTTCGTTGATAGTCGCAAGATATGCATCTGGATTAACGATCTCAACTAGGTCGTTATTTAGGTCAGCGCCAGTTATCTCTTTTGGTCCTTTAAAGCTATACTCTATAACTTCACGCTCACTGCCGCTTTTTAACTTAAATCTGATCTTTTTCAAATTTATAATAAAAAACGCTACGTCTTCAAGCATGCCGCGCATACTATCAAATTCGTGGCTAACGCCTTTTATCTTTACACCAATAGGAGCAAAGCCTACTGTACTTGTGTAAAGAAGACGGCGTAGTGGGTGAGCCAAAGTAACAGCATAACCTGCTTCAAAAGGATATGCTGTAATGTTAGCAACATTTTCGCTAACACTTTTAACTTCTATTTCAGTTGGCATATAAGCTGATGTAGTAATCTTTCTCATCTTTATACCCTCTATTATTTCGAATAAAGCTCTACTATAAATCTTTCCTCAACAGGAATGATAACCTCTTCTCTTTCTGGATTTCTAGTGAAAATTCCAAATTTTTTCTCTTTTTCCACATCTACCCAAGCAACGATGCCAGTTTGAGCTGTAAGATCGATCGCGCGAACGATTTGTGGATTGTTTTTAGATTTCTCAGCAACTTCTACTTTAGAGCCTGGTTCCACTCTGTAAGATGGGATATCCACTCTCTTGCCATTTACTAAAATATGTCCATGAGTTACTAGCTGGCGAGCAAAGCGACGAGTCGTTGCAAAGCCCATTCTGTAAACAACATTGTCTAATCTCTGCTCTAGTAGTTGAACCAAAAGAGCACCAGTGTTGCCCTCGCGGCGTGCTGCTTCTTGGAACAATCTTCTAAATTGTTTCTCTGAAACGCCATACATAAATTTAGCTTTTTGCTTCTCGCGAAGTTGTAAGCCATATTCGCTTATTTTTGCTCTTCTTTGTCCGTGTTGTCCTGGTGCATAAGGTCTTTTTTCTAAAGCACTTTTACCAGCAAGTCTTCTTTCGCCTTTTAACGCAAGAGACACACCAAGACGTCTTTCTAATTTTTCAACAGGTCCTGTATATCTAGCCATAATAATTTCTCCTAATTTTCTCTAATTATACGCGGCGGCGTTTTGGCGGTCTGCAACCATTGTGTGGTAAAGGTGTGATATCTTTGAAAAAAGTTACTTTTATACCCTCTACACCACCTACACTCTTAACAGCCGTTTCACGTCCGCTACCTGGACCTTGAACCTTAATGCCAACTTCTTTAATGCCGTGCTCTTTTGCTTTTGTTAAAGCGTCTTCAACTGCTTGTTGAGCTGCGTAAGGAGTTGATTTTTTACTACCTTTAAAGCCTAAGCCGCCTGCACTACTCCATGCAATAGCATTTCCCATTTCATCAGTTACAGTTACCATAGTATTGTTAAATGTTGCACTGATATAAACGATACCTTTGGCTATACTTTTTCTAACTACTTTTTTCTTAACAATTTTTCTTTTCGCCATTTATTATCCTTTAACCCTTGCCTTACTTAGTAGCCGCGCCGACAGTTTTACGTCTGCCTTTTCTGGTTCTAGCATTAGTTTTAGTCTTTTGACCACGAACAGGAAGACCTTTTCTGTGGCGAAGACCTCTATAACTTCCAAGATCCATAAGAGCTTTGATATCCATAGCAACTTGTTTTCTCAAGTCACCCTCAACGACGTGGTGCTCTTGAATTTCTTTACGGATAGCTGCTGCTTCGTCTTCGCTAAGCTCGTAAACTCTCTTGTCGTAAGAAATTCCAGCTGCGTCAAGGATTTGACGAGATTTGTAAAGACCTATACCATAGATATAAGTCAAACCATACTCTATTCTCTTTTTGTTTGGTAAATCTACACCTGCAATACGTGCCATGCCTTATCCTTGTCTTTGTTTATGTTTTGGATTTTCGCAGATAACACGAATTATGCCACTACGTTTGACAATTTTACATTTGTCACACATCTTCTTTACAGAAGGACGAACTTTCATTTTAGTCTCCTAAAAATTTATTCCACTTTTTTAGGGGCTGCATCAGGTCTAAAGAAAGAATTTAAACCAACTATTTTCAAAATAAGTGGGGAACTTTGAAAATAATTCTTCATACAGCTTTTCGCAAAGCTTGGATTTTACCCAAAACCAGCTTTAAATTTACTTAGCATATTTGCCACAAAATCAAATTTACTTATATCTATAAGTGATCCTACCCTTGTCTAGGCTATATGGCGTAAGTTCTACTTTTACGCGGTCGCCAGGCATTATCTTTATATAATGCATTCTCATCTTACCGGCGATATGACATAAAATGATATGTTTGTTGTCAAGCTCAACTTTAAAAGTTGCATTTGGCAGTGCTTCAACAACATTTCCATCAATCTCAATGACATCGTCTTTTGCCACAAACTCTCCTTTCTTTAAATTTGCTATAAATTTTACGCTTGGCTTAAAATTTCGGCTTTGCCATTAACTATCGCCATGCAATGCTCATAATGGCTAGTTCTCAAACCATCTTTTGAGGTTACTTTCCAGTTATCGCTTCCTAAAACTGGCGTGCCATCTTTTTGGCAGATCATCGGCTCTATACAAAAAACCATTCCCTCTTTTATCTTTGGTCCAGCTTTTGAATTATTTCCTTCAAGATAGTTTGGGATTTCTGGCTCTTCATGTGGCCTTTTGCCTATACCGTGACCGCAATATCCGCGCAAAGGTACATAGCCTCTGCCTAGTATAAATTTCTCAAGCTCGTAGCAAATTTCTTTAAAGTGCATACCAGCTCTTATGAAATCAATCGCAAAATAAAGCGCATCTTTTGAGCAAGCGATCAAAGCTTCGTCTTCTTTTGAAATTTTACCAACTCCAAATGTCCTAGCTGAATCACCAAAATAACCATCTAAATTTGAACCAATATCTACACTAACGATATCACCCTCTTTTAGCTTGTATTCATTTGGAATTCCGTGGATCACCACTTCATTGACGCTTATGCAAGCTGCATTTGGAAAGCCATAAAGCCCTTTAAAAGCAGGTTTTGCTCCAGCGGCTCTTATCATATCTTCACAAATTTTATCTATCTCAAGAAGTGAAATTCCAGGTTTTATGATCGTAGAAATGTGATCAAGTGTTCGAGCGACGATCTTATTCGCCGCTCTCATTTTCTCTATCTCAGCTGGTCTTTTTAGCGTGATAGCCATTTTATAGACCTACTGCACTTAGAGTTTGGTATTTGTTTGTATAAGACTGAGCTTCTATACGTCTCATCGTATCAAGTGCTACCGAAACCACTATAAGAACTGATGTGCCACCAAAATAAAATGGTACGCCCATAGTCTTTACAAGTACCCAAGGTAGTGTTGAAATGATACCTAAGTATAAAGCTCCACCTAAAGTTAGCCTGCCAGCTACTTCATTTAGATAGCTAGCCGTACTCTCACCTGGTCTAACACCAGGGATAAACCCGCCTTGTTTTTTCAAATTTTCACTTATATCTTTTGTGTTAAATACGATAGATGCGTAGAAAAACGCAAAGAAGATAATAAATAAAAATGTTAAAACGTTAAACATATAGCCATTTGGACTTAAAAAGTCGTTGATGGCTTGGATTACTGGATTTGTACTAGCTTGTAAAATAGTACTTGGAAACATCAAAATCGCACTAGCAAATATCGGTGGGATAACACCACTTAAATTTACTTTAATCGGTATATAGTTCATTATACGTTTGTTTTGATTTTCCATTATCACTTTTCTTGAGTAAGAAATAGGAATACGTCTTTCGCCCATCTCGACAAAGATAATAGCACCAATGGTCGCTAAAATGATCACCAAAATAGCGATGACTGTTAGGAAATTCATCTCAGAAGTATTTACCAAATTTACAGTTCCGCCGATCGCACTAGGTATGCCAGAGACGATGCCCGCAAAGATGATAAGACTTATACCATTGCCTATACCGCGCTGTGTGATCTGCTCACCTATCCACATAAGTAGCATAGTGCCAGTTAGCATAGATACAGCAGAGATCGCGATAAATAAATTCATATCTATCATGATAGCCTGCTCGCCACCACGACCGCTTAAGCTTTGAAGTCCGATAGAAACGCCGATTGATTGTACAAGAGTGATAACGATGGTCGCATAACGTATGATTTGCATATATTTTTGCATACCGTCGCGCTCTTTTTTCATCTGACCTAACTTTGGAAATGTCGCTGCTAGAAGCTCCATGATGATCGAAGCTGTGATGTAAGGCATAATGCCTAGAGATATGATACTTAAACGCTCAGCGGCTTTACCACTAAACATATTAAATAGACCCAAGGCGTTGCTATTGTTTGAATTGAAAAATTCTTTAATTACGTCGACATTAACACCAGGAACTGGCACATAAGCCAGTATCCTGTATGCGAACAAAAATGCCAACGTGATTAAAATCTTGTTGGTCAGTGTTTTATCCATTATTTTGTTCCGCTAACGCTAACGTTCTCGTCTTTGATCTTTGAAGCAAGAGCTTTTGCGCTTGCACCGATTAGTTTTATCTTAGTAACGCTCTTTGAAATTTTATGAACGCTAGCTATTGTTGCGATTGAAATTTCCGCAAGCTCTTTTATAGCTGCGATCTTTTCAACATTGATAACATAAGGTTTTTCAAATTTAGAAGCAAAGCCTACCTTTGGAAGACGTCTTTGAAGTGGTTGTTGTCCGCCCTCAAAACCTCTTTTTTCATTGTAGCCTTTTCTTGCTCTTTGACCTTTATTACCTTTGCCAGCAGTTTTGCCATTGCCACTGCCTTGACCACGACCTATTCTTTTAGTTGCATGAGTTGAACCTGCAGCAGGTGTTAATTTTTCTAATGCCATCTTAACTCCTTTCTCTTAGCTTTTTAGCAAACTAAGTGCTTTTATAGTAGCACGAACGACGTTTGCTGAATTGTTTGAGCCAAGTGATTTAGTAAGGATATCCTTAATACCTGCAAGCTCGATAATAGGACGTGCACTACCGCCAGCGATAACACCAGTACCCTCGCTAGCTGGGCGAAGTAGCATTCTACTTGCGTTGTATTTTACCTCTACATCGTGAGGGATAGTTGTGCCCTTGATCTTAACGTGGATAATATTTTTAAATGCGTCGTCAATCGCTTTTCTCATCGCATCTGGCACCTCTTTGGCTTTGCCATATCCAAAGCCAACTAGGCCATTTCTATTACCAACAACAACTAAAGCTGTAAATCTAAATCTACGACCACCTTTAACAACCTTTGTAACCCGACCGATATCGACGATTACTTCTTCAAATTCTTCTCTATTATATTTTTCCATCGATTTTCCTTTGGGTTATAGCTTGATGCCATTTTCTCTTAAAGCTTCAGCAAATGCTGCGATAACGCCATGGTATAGATAACCATTTCTATCAAAAACTGCAACATCTATCTTCTTAGCTTTTAAAGCCTTAGCAAATTCTTTAGCTAAAGTGACCGCACCTTCTTTGTTTGCTTTTATGCCTAGTTTTCTACCATCAACCGCAGCTAGTGTAGTAGCTGTAACGTCGTCAATCGCTTGAACGTAGATAGTTCTATTTGATTTGAAAATAGAAACTCTTGGGCAAGTTGCAACACCAGAAATTTTACCTCTGATTCTTCTTTTTCTCTTAATTCTAAGAGCGATTTTTCTTTTTAGTACTTTTGCTGTCATTTACCGCTCCTTACTTCTTAGATGTCTTGCCCGCTTTGCGGATGATACGTTCTTCTAGATATTTAACGCCCTTGCCTTTGTATGGCTCAGGTGGTCTAAATCCTCTAACTTGTGCAGCCACTTGACCTACTACTTGTTTGTCGTCACCTTTGATAGTAATAACGTTTTTATCAACGCTAGCTTCAACGCCTGCTGGTAGCTCATAGTTGATAAGGTGTGAAAAACCAAGAGATAGCTCTAAAATTTTACCTTTTGCAGCTGCTTTGTAACCAACGCCGTTGATCTCAAGCTGGCGAGTAAAGCCATGAGTGATACCAGTTACGATGTTGTTAGCAAGTGCTCTATATGTTCCCCAGTAAGCTCTGCTTTGGCGATCTTCGCCCTTTGGAGCAAAAACTATATGACCATTTTCTATCTTGACATCAACGTGACCTTTTGTGTCAAGCTCTTTTAAGTGATTGCCCTTTTTAAATTTTAGGACATTATTTTCAACGCTAACGTCTACACCACTTGGGATAGCGATAGGCTGTTTTCCAATACGTGACATTTTTTTCCTTTACTTGTCTAGGGTGTTCCTACATTTACGAATAAACACCACAATGCCGTAAATTTGATCGTCAAATTTGACGAAACCTTCATTTGAATTTCAAAATTTAGCTTTGGCGAAATATAAAATTTCACCTAGCTAAAGTTAAATTTCTAAATTTAAAACAACGCCGAAACGTTGCTTTACTATTACCAAACAGTACAAAGAACCTCGCCGCCAACGCCAGCTTTACTTGCTTCAATACCGCTCATAACGCCTTTGCTTGTGCTAACGATAACTGTTCCGTAACCATTTTTAAAGCGCTTAATGTCGTCTTTGCCTTGATAAACACGGCGACCAGGTTTTGAAACCCTTTTAAGCTCGTTTATAACGCTTCTGCCGTACTCATCATACTTTAAAACTACATTTATAAATTTCTTGTTACCTTCTTCGATAACGTTGTAGCTCTCGATATAGCCTTTTGCCGCAAGGATAGAAAGAGTAGCCTCAACAACCTTAGAATGAAGCAATTTAGCAGTCTCAAGTCTTCTCATACTTGCATTTCTAATGCGTGTTAATCCATCTGATATTAAATCGTTCAACATTTCTCTTCCTTACCAACTTGCTTTTTTAAGACCAGGTATTAGGCCTTCGTTAGCCATTTTTCTTAGGCAAACACGGCAAATTCCAAAATCTTTATAAACAGAGTGCGGACGACCGCAAATTTGGCATCTAGTATAGCCGCGAACCGCAAATTTTGGCTTGCGTGCAGCTTTTGCTATCATTGATTTCTTTGCCATTTTACTTTCCTTTTGCAAACGGCACACCAAATAGCTCTAGCAATTTGAATGCCTCTTTATCATTTTTAGCCGTAGTAGCAATCGTAATATTCATACCATGAGTTCGTAAAATTTTATCATACTCAACCTCTGGAAACATTAGCTGCTCGCTAAGACCGAAGTTATAGTTTCCACGTCCATCAAAGCCATTTTTTGGAAGACCACGGAAGTCTTTAACTCTTGGAAGAGCAACACTGATTAGCTTATCTAAGAAAGCATACATTTGCTCTTTTCTCAAAGTTACTTTTATACCAACAGGAAAACCCTCGCGAACTTTAAAGCCAGCAACTGATTTTTTAGCATCAGTGATAACCGCTTTTTGTCCAGCGATAAGTGAAATGGTATCAGCCATATTTTGAAGCACTTTCTGATCTTTCGCAGAGTCTCCAGCACCTACACTGATCACGATCTTCTCGAGCGCAGGGATAAGCATTGGATTTTTGATGTTAAATTCTTTTACGAGAGCTGGCTTGATAGTTTCGTTAAATTTATCTTTTAATCTACTCATATCTCTTATCCTTCAACTTTCGCGACGTTTGATATGTCAATTGGCATCTCTTTATTTACGTGACCACCATTTGGAGTTTTTTCGCTTGGTTTGATAGCTTTTTTAGCTATTTTGCATCCCTCAACTATAACCTGACCTTTTTTTGCAAGAACTGCTAAAATTTTACCAGTTTTGCCTTTATCGTCACCAGCGATGATCTTAACAGTATCGCCTTTTTTGACTTTAAATTTTACATTAGCCATTATAAAACCTCCGGAGCTAGCGAAACAATCTTCATAAAGTTAGCATATCTAACTTCACGTCCAACTGGTCCAAAAATACGAGTGCCGACTGGCTCTTTTTTGCTATCAAGTATAACAGCTGCATTCTCGTCGAAGCGGATTAGCGAACCATTATCTCTTTGAACCTCTCTTTTAGTTCTTACAACAACAGCTTTTACAACCTGTCCTTTTTTGATCTTACCATTTGGAAGAGCTTTTTTAACAGAGCAAACTATGATATCGCCAAGTGTAGCGTATCTTCTTTTGCTGCCGCCAAGAACTTTTATACACATTAACTCTTTTGCACCGCTGTTATCAGCAACTGCAAGTCTTGTAAAACTTTGAATCATTACTCAACTCCCTTTGCCAATACAGCTTTTAAGCGAAAATTCTTGCGAGCTGAAAGTGGTCTGCACTCAACTGCAACAACTGTATCGCCTGCTCTTGTCTCATTTTTCTCATCATGAACTAAATACTTCTTAAAGCGTTTTACAAATTTATGGTATCTTGGGTGCATAACGCGTCTTTCTACCAAAATAGTAGCTGTTTTATCTCCAGCTTTTTGTAAAACAACACCTTGAATTTCTCTTTTTAATGCCATTTTACGCCCCTTGTCTTGTTGCACTAATTGCAGTGTTGATCTGAGCTATCTCTTTGCGAACAGCACTAATCTCATTAGGGTTGCTTAACTGCATAGTTTTTAGCTTTTGTCTCAATGTAAATAAAAGCACCTTTTTCTCTTTTAGCAACGCGTTTAATTCTGCAACGCTCTTATCTTTTAACTCAGTATATTTCATTTTCACTCTCTCGCGTTACAAATTTTGATTTGAAAGGAAGTTTGTGTAGAGCCAAAGTTAAAGCTTCACGAGCTAACTCTTCGTCAACACCAGCCATTTCAAATATTATACGACCAGGTTTAATGTTCATAACCCACTCTTCAACTCCTGCCTTACCTTTACCCATACGAGTTTGTAGAGGTTTTTTAGTAAGTGGCTTATCAGGGAAAACCCTAATCCAAATTTTAGCCTGTCTCTTTACGTGACGAGTTAGAGCTTGACGAGCAGCTTCTATTTGGCGTGAATTTACTCTACCAGCCTCAACAGCTTTAAGTGCAAATTCGCCAGTTGCTAAAGATGCTCCGCGAGTCGCATAACCACGGTTGCGACCTTTCATTTGCTTACGAAATTTCGTTCTTTTAGGCATCAACATAATTATTTACCTCTTCTTGCTCTACGTGTTTTCTTAGGTGCTTCTTCTTCAGTTTTCTCAGGTTGAACACCTTTTTGAAGAACCTCACCTTTAAAAATCCATACTTTAATACCTATGTTTCCATAAGTTGTATGAGCCTCAGCTACACCGTAATCTATCTTTGCTCTAAGAGTATGAAGCGGAACGCGACCTTCTAGATACCACTCGGTTCTTGCCATCTCAGCGCCACCTAAACGACCAGCAACTGAAATTTTGATACCTTTAGCGCCTGATTTTTGAGCACCTTGGATAACTTTTTTCATAGCACGTCTAAATGCTATACGCTTTTCAAGTGCTGCTGCTATTTTAGCTGCTACTAAATTTGCATCTGCATCAGGATTTTTTATTTCTTCTATATTTACAAATACATTCTTTCCAGTAAGTTTTTGTACGTCTAGTTTAAGTTCTTCTATACCTTGTCCACCTTTACCTATAACCATGCCTGGTTTAGCAGTGAATATGTGAAGAGTTAATTTATCTCCAACTCTTTCTATTTCAACTTTTGATAAATCAGCTTGAGCTAATTTATTAGTCAAAAATTTTCTTACTTTATCATCTTCTTTGATGTATTGAGCTATTTTATCTTTGCTAGCGAACCATCTTGAGTCCCAGTTTTTATTTATACCGACTCTTAGTCCGTGTGGGCTTACTTTTTGACCCATTTATTTCCCTCCCAACATTAATTTTGTTCTTTTACTATAACTTCTATATGACTTGTTCTTTTTCTTATTGCTGTTGCTCTACCTTGAGCTCTTGGCATAAATCTTTTTAGTGTTGGACCTTGATTTGCCCAAATTTTTGTTATATAAAGTTTTTTAGGTTCCATATTAAAGTTATTCTCTGCGTTTGCAGCTGCAGATTTTACTACTTTAGCTTTTATATCTGCTCCACTGTTTGGTAGGAATTTTAATATAGCCATAGCTTCATCTACTGACTTGCCTCTTACTAAATCACAGATTTTTCCAGCTTTTCTAGGAGATGTTCTAACGTATTTAGCTATTGCTCTTACTTCTCTACTTTGCTCCATTTTGTCCTCCTTTTCTTATTATAAGATTATTTTAGGATTTTTATCTATTTAGTTTTTGATGATCTGTCATCATCTTTATGTCCTTTGAATGTTCTTGTTGGAACAAACTCACCTAGT
>NZ_CALACG010000216.1 GCF_937890585.1 uncultured Campylobacter sp. | reverse complement strand
GCTTTGAAGAAAATAATCCATTTGGATTAAAGAAAGAAGAGCTAAGGCCTTATCTTAATGATGATATTGTCATTTTCCCAGGATACGTAAATAATATAAAAGAATGGATTGCAAATAGTTCAGTATTTGTCTTGCCGTCATACAGAGAGGGTGTGCCAAGAAGCACACAAGAGGCGATGGCAATAGGAAGAGCTGTCATAACAACAGACACTGTTGGATGCAGAGAAACGGTCAAGGATGGTGTAAATGGCTTTTTAGTACCGCCATACAATTGCGACGTGTTAGCACAAAAAATGATGTATTTTATAAAAAATCCAGAAATGGTAATTCAAATGGGTATTGAAAGTAGAAAAATCGCAGAAGAAAAATTTGATATAAATGAACAAAACAAAAAGCTTATGAGTATAGTTGTTGGATATAAAAACTAGAGATTTTTAGCTTTTTTATTTTCTAGGCTATCCCCTCACTCCACCTTATATCCAGTGCCTCGCACAGTTTTTAGGCAAATGGTTGGGATCTTAGCTCTTATCTCCCGTACGAGCGATCTTATGCGGTCTTGAGATAATGTCTCGTTTTTGTATAGGTGATGATCTATCTCGTCGTAGGTGACGACGTGGGGCGAGTTTTTGCATAAAATTTCAAGTAGCTGGCTCTCCTTTTTGCCAAGATAGATGACCTCGCCCTCTTTTTTTATGCAAAGGGAGTCTTTATCAAAGACTAGGCCATTTTTTAGCTCAAATTTAGAGCCCAAAAGCACCTTACAAAGCCTAAAAACGTGAAATAAAAACTCTTCAGGGCAAAATGGCTTAATGATAAAGTCATTGACCCTAGCGTAGTAAATCCTCTTAAAAACGCTAGGGACGCTAACGTCTAGCAAAAGCATAATAGGAGTGATGTTTTGGCTATCTCTTATAAATTTAACCAGATCGAGGTTTAAATTTCTAGCCTTTACGTCAAAAACATAAAGATCGTATCTGTTGCCGCACTCAAAGTCTTTTATGACTTCGCTGGCGCTTTTGAGCTGGATCATCCTAAACCCAAAGCGGTAAAGCGATGCGTTTAGGATGACATTTTGCTCAAAGTCGCTTGAGAGCAGCAAGATATTCTTCATCAGCCAGCCATGCCACCGCCAGCTGGTTTTTTGGCATCTTTTTCAGCCTTTTGTTTTATAAATTCCTCTTCTTCTTTTGTAGGTTTGTACTCATCTTTGAAGAATTTTTGCTTAGTTTCGATCCTCTTTTCAAGCATCTTCTTGTCATAAATTTTATATGACGGCTTCCAATACTCAAGATAGTTTCTAAAGCCAGCGCCGTGACCTGCGTCGTAGTGGCAGCTTACGCATTTTAGCTCTTTAGGAGTGTCAAGGAGCTTTTTGTAGTGAGCGTGCATCTTTTGAGCTTGCGCTGAGGTTTTGTTGCTATCTATTACATTTGTATGGCAGCTTGTGCAGCCGTTGTCAAAGACGAAATGCTCGCGGTTTTTGAGGTTTTTATGCCAATCAATAGCGTTAGGATCGCCAAAGAAGTGCACCCAGCCCTCTAAAATGCCATTTTTCGCCTTTGTTAGGGCGTATTTTGCGATGTTGTCGTGTGGTATGTGGCAGTCTACGCATCTAGCTTTTATGCCTGTTTTGCCATTGCCGCTGTGGACGTCGTCGTTATAGGCGATGACCATAGGATCCATCTCGTGACAAACTATGCAGAATTTATCCCCACTCGTCTCATCAAGCGCATAATGAACTGGTAAAACGACTAAAAATCCAACAATTCCGCTTATTAATATGATAAGCGCTAGTAATTTTTTTGAAATTTTCATGGTGTTACCCCCATCCATTGCGGAACTTCATGCGCGTGGCACTCAGAACACATATTTGTAGACTCCTTATGCTCGTTGTGGCACTCGTCGCAGTACAAATTTGGACCGTCGTGGACTGAGTTGTGAGGATTTGCCTTTAGGGTATCCATGAATTTTAGTCTATCAGCTAGGAGTTTTTTACTCTTGTGGCAAGATAGACAGCCAGCGTCACCGATCGCTTTAAATTTACTAGGATCATCGCCCTGGTTTTGGTGACAATCAACGCAATCAAAGCTTAGGTGCTCGTGGTGAGGTTTGAGCTTGTGTTTGGCTCGTAGCTCGTCAGAGACTACTATTTTTGTGACGTTTAGATCGCCCTTTGGCATATCAGCACCAAAGAGATGAAGCGAAAATAAACAGGCAAAAATAGCAATGAATTTAAGCTTTCTCATACCCTTTCCTTTCTATTAAGATTTATAAACATCAAATTTCAACGGAAAACTAATATTTTTGCTTAAACTTACTTTTATGAAATTATAGTCTTCGCTTGATTAAATTTGTATTAATAATAAAATAGTGTGCCAAATGGCACACTAAATTTAGATGTTTTCTCCGGCGATCATGCCAAATACTATACAATCAGTGATCGCAACAGTGCCTAAGCGGCTCGCTCCGTGCGTACCACCAGTGATCTCGCCAGCTGCGTAAAGACCTGGTATTGGTTTGCCAGTCTTGCTTGATAATACTTGGGCTTTTTCGTTGATCTTTAGGCCGCCCATTGTGTGGTGAGGTTTTGGAGATAGGCGGATGACGTAAAATGGTCCAGCTTCGTTGATCTCAAAAAGCGCGCTCTCTTGCTTGCCAAATTCGTCTTTTTTAGCTTTTACGCCTTCGTTATATTTTTTGACCGTCTCTTTTAGCGCATCAGCTGGGACGCCGTATTTACTAGCGATCTCATCTAGGCTAGCGCACTCGCCCACTACTTTACCGCTACTCATGCCTTTATTTATCACATCTTCACTAAGCTCTTTAAATGCCATCTTTGTATCAGCAAATGTGATAGGGAATTTATCAGGCGCCGCTCTTAAAATTTTAAACTCAGCGTCCGCTCTTGTCTTGCGGTCAGCTAGCTCGTTCATAAAGCGTTTGCCGGTTCTTACGTCTACTGCGATGCCGTATTTAAATGTGCCTTGTTGAGTTAGGATAGGAGCTGTGCCAAAGCCTTTCTCATCAGGGCTTGCCCATGGACCAAACTGGATCCAGTCTACTTGCACAGGATATGCGCCAAGCTCAAATGCCTTTAAAAGTACGCCAGCTGTTGCGCCTGCGTGGTTTGTGCTATCGACATTGTCTGGGATACGTGGGTCTTGAAGCTTTCTAAACGCCTTATCTCTACAAAAGCCGCCAGCTGCAAGGACGACACCTTTGTTTGCTTTTATAGTCTTTTTAGTACCGCTCGTGTTCTCTAAGTCGTCGTTATAAAGTTTATCATCAAATTTATACTCTTCTCTTACTGCTACACCTACCACTTTGCCGCTCTCATCGACAACAAAGTCGTCAAATTTAGTTCTTCTTACTAGTTTGCAGCCATCTGTTTTTTCAAATTTCTCAAGCATAGGCTGAATGTAGCCTGAACCGCTATCATTTGTCGTAAGCATCGATCTAGCCACGCTGTGACCGCCAAAGTGAGCGCAGTGATCCATCTTAAACTGCACGCCGCAGTCTACTAAGAAGTTAAATGACTCCATCGCGCGGTTAGCTAGGGTTTCAAGTAGCTCTGGGTGGTTTAGTCCAAGGCCTGCTTTTAGGCAGTCTTCGATAAATAGCTCTTTGCTATCTTTTATGCCGGTTTTTGCCTGCACCGGATTTACGGGGACAGCCATGCCGCCGCCATTTATGACAGAGTTACCGCCGATCCTACCCATTTTTTCTACAATCAAGACCTTGTTTCCCTTTTTGGCTGCGCTAAGGCCAGCTGCAAGCCCAGCAAATCCAGAGCCGATGATGACAACGTCGTACTCTTCGTCAAATTTGACATCTTTTGCGTCTATGGCAGAAGCTTGTGCATTTACCGCACCTAAGGCCAAAGCACCAGCACCTGCAACACTCATCTTAAGCATTTCACGTCTTGAAATTTGCTTCATAAGATCTCCTTTTGGATAAAATTTTGTCTCGATATGAGAATTATACAAGGATAGTATGAGAATAATATGAGAAATGATAAAGTAGCTATATATAAAAAATATCAAGCCATTTCAAATCTAGTAAAGAAGATGGAAGAATTTGATGAAAATGAGAAAATTGAAAAATCAATATATAATTATTGGAATCATTATGGAAAAATTTTTAAAGAGTATGAAGATAAAAGTAGAGAAACTATAGGTAAAGAACAGAAAAGATAATTTTAAAGAATTTTTAGAAAAAACTTGAAAAGATAAGAGAGGATTGTTTATATGAAAACTTATCTAGTAACAGGGGCTGCAGGCTTCATAGGAGCAAATTTTTTAAAATATATCTTAAAGAAATATGAAG
>NZ_CALACG010000215.1 GCF_937890585.1 uncultured Campylobacter sp. | reverse complement strand
AGTACGGTCTCGTGGGCTCGGAGATGTGTATAAGAGACAGACTTGTGATAGCTAATCATAACGGATTGTCTGTGTAGATTTATGGCACCGCTAGGCCATCAGGAAAGATTTTGTATAAATTTATAGCAAGAGCTGGCTTTACACCAACTCTCTTATGCTTTTTGTAAGCTCTAAGCTCGCTTCGATCTCGGCACGTTTTGCCATGACGCTTTCTATGTTTATGCTTAAATTTAGCCCATTTTCATCGCCAAATTTCTTTAGATCGCACCAAATTTCTTTAATGATATTGCAACTCTCAGCCAGGTAGTCTGAGCTTAAATTTAGCCTCTCTTCAACCGAATTTGGCACGCTCACTCCGAGCCATTTGATAAATTCAAGCGTTTTTGCATTGCCCGCTGTGCTAAATGTCAGAAATATCGGCTCGCTTATCTTTGCAGCCGCGCACTCTTCCAAAAATTTACGTGCAAGCTCTGCGTCAAATATCGCTTGCGATATGAAAAAATTAGCCCCAGCTGCGATCTTTTCACGCATCCTTTGTGGCTCATCGCCCTTTTTGCCGTGACGCTCTGCGATACAGACGCCGCCTACTGCTAACTCTTTAAATTCACTAGCGATCTCGTAAGCGCGAGCTAAATTTAGCCTCACTTTTTGCGTGCTTGAAGTTGCCCCCACTAGCACGTTTAAATTTGAGCTTTGAGCCTTAAGTGCTGCGCGAAATTCATTCTCGCCGTATCCGCTAGCCACGCGATAAAATATACTAGGAGTAGCGACGTCTAGGTACTTTTTGTAGTAAATTTCTGGGCTTAACGTCCCACTAAACTCAAATGTCCTCTCGCTATCATTTCGCTCGCTCTCGTCTTGCACCTCGTAAAGCACGAGCCCGTCGGCCTTGATGTCATTTATTCGCCCCGTCCAGCGCTCTGCGATCTCACGTAGCTTTACCTCTTCAAACTCAGCCTTTGGCGGCGTGAGGCCATATAGCACGAGCCCTTTTTCTTTATTTAAAATTTTTTCTTTTAGCATTTTCTTAACTTTGATTTTAAATTTGCAGGATTAGCGTCTAGAAGAGCCTAGACGCTAAATTTTGTATTATAGACCTCTTACGATCTTAACGGCTTCTACCATGTTTTTAAGGCTTGGCTCGACCTCTTCCCATTTTCTGGTTTTTAGGCCGCAGTCAGGGTTGATCCAGAGTTGCTCTTTTGGCAAGACTTCAAGCAGAGCTTTGATCTGAGCGACGATCTCCTCGACACTTGGCACGCGTGGGCTGTGGATGTCGTAAACGCCAGGTCCGACCTCTTGTTTGTAGCCAACGGCTTTGAAAATTTTAAGTAGCTCGTTGCCACTTCTTGCAGTCTCGATACTGATAACATCAGCGTCCATAGCTTCGATGGTCTTGATAATGTCATTAAATTCAGAGTAGCACATATGTGTGTGTATCTGAGTTTTCGCCTCGGCTGAGCTTACTGAAAGCTTGAAGCAATCAACCGCAAATTTCTCATAAGCTGGGATATTTTCAGCTCTTAACGGATAGCCCTCTTTAAACGCTGCCTCATCAACTTGGATCACTCTAATGCCCGCATTTTGAAGGTCTGCGATCTCGTCATAGATACAAAGTGCAAGCTGTTTTGCTACCTCGCTTCTTGGAAGATCATCACGCACAAAGCTCCAGTTTAGCATCGTTACAGGTCCAGTTAGCATGCCCTTCATTACGTGTTTTGTGATACTTTGAGCATATTTCATCCACTTAACAGTCATCGGCTCTGGGCGGCTTACGTCACCAAAGAGAAGTGGTGGCTTGACGCAGCGGCTGCCGTAGCTTTGCACCCAGCCATTTTGGCTAAATGCATATCCACTGATCTGCTCGCCAAAGTACTCGACCATGTCGTTTCTCTCTGGCTCGCCGTGTACTAGCACGTCTAGTCCGATATCTTCTTGGAATTTCACGCAGTGATCGATATATTTTTTGATGCCTGCTTCATAAGCAGCCGCGTCGATCTCGCCTTTTTTGAAATTTTGGCGGAGCACACGAAGATCAACCGTTTGAGGGAAGCTACCTATCGTTGTTGTTGGCAATATGCCGTAGTTTAGCGTTTCGCGTTGGATTTTGATGCGGTCTTCAAATTTCTCGTCACGCTCAAATTTGCTTAAATTTTTAACGCGATTTTGAACGCTTTCAGAGTGGATGAGCTTTGAAGTGGCGCGAGTTTTAACAGCATTTTTGTTCTCTTCGTAAATTTTTGTTTCGCTCTCATCAAGCTTCTCGCCGTTTGCTAGTTTTGTGATGATCTTGATCTCGTCAAGCTTCTCAACCGCAAAGCTTAGCCAGCTTTTGATCTCTGGGTTTAAATTCTCTTCATATTTTAGCGTGTATGGCACATGTAGAAGCGAGCATGAAGTGCCTATATAAAGGTCTTTTCCGCCTATTTTCTCTGAAATTTCACCTACAAGTTTTACTTTTTCATCGATGTTGCTTTTCCAGATATTTCTGCCGTCGATCACACCTGCAAATAGCGTCAAATGGCTATTTTTGATAGTCTCAAGGACTTCGAAATTTCTCTTGCCATGGATGAAGTCAAGTGCGATACCGTAAATTTTAGTTTTAGCCACTTCGCTAACTGCCTTGATCGCATGCTCAAAATATGTCGCAAATACGATCTTAACGTTGTTTGCAACGCCTGTTAGCTCGTTATAGACCTTTGTGATAAGTGGTAGAAGTAGCTCTTCATTTTTGTCAGTTACAAAGATCGGCTCGTCAAACTGCACTAAAATTTCATCATCAAGCTTAGAAATTTGCTCAAGTAGCTTTTTGTACTCGCCTACAAGCGCGTCAAGGTGCTTAAATGGGCAGCTGCCGTCAGTCGTCTTTGAAAGAGCCAAGAACGTGATAGGACCGATCAAATTTACCTTGCCTTTTACGCCGTTAGCCTTCGCCTCTTTGTACTCATTTAAAATTTTGTCCGCTTTTAGGCTAAATTTACTCTCACTGCTAAGCTCTGGCACGATGTAGTGGTAGTTTGTGTTAAACCACTTTGTCATCTCCATCGCAACGCCACTTTTGTTGCCTCTTGAGCAAGCAAAATATTGCTCTAAGCCGCTTAAATTTGCAAATCTTGGAGGCGTAGCGCCAAAAGCGATGATGTTATCAAGCATTAGGTCGTAAAATGAAAAATCATTAACGCTAATAGCCGAAATGCCAGTGTCTTGTTGATATTTCCAGTGTCTTTGGCGAAGCGTCTTTGCAGTCTCTTGCAAATTCTCTTCACTAAAGCCCTCTTTACCAGCCCAAAAGCCCTCTAACGCGCGCTTTAACTCTCTTTTTTCTCCGATTCTTGGAAAACCTAAAACATAACTTTTTATCATTTTTATCCTTTATAAATTTAAATTTGCAGACGAAAATTCGCTCTGCAGACTACTATGAAAACTGTGCAAAGCACAGCAACCTTGAATATTTTTATGCAGGTACAAGGGGGCTAGAATTACGAAACCGCCCCCTTATCCCTGCGACCCAAACCCCCAGCACGTTCAATGTTGTTGTGCTGCGCACAAGTCTGGTTCACCCAAAATGCGGTGGATGACACCCACTTCTTCTTAAGCTAAAATAAAATTTATAAAAAATCCTACTAAAAAGGTCCTTGCCAAATTTTAAACACTGCTTCGTTTTATTTTTAAAAATGCAGTTACAATGCAGCGGACCTGCTAGCAAAAATGGATTAATATCAATGTGAAAAAATGTAAAATTATTTAAAAATTTGCGTGTTTTTTGAAAATCGCTGATATGTTTTTTGCCGAGATTAACGAGCTTTATGCATGGGACAAGGCATCAGCGTTTTTCCTTTGTAGTGAATTTTTGCCGCATTATAAACGCTCTTTGCCAAATTTTTGTTTAAATTTGGGCGCTACTAAATTTCACGCCCAAAACTTTTAGTCTTTTTTGCCTTTGTTTAGGGATTTTAGCTTAGCGTCCATATCGGCTGTAAGCATAGTAAAGACCTTGTTTGTAAGCTCCTGAGTTAAATCCTTAGCCTCTTGCATAGTCTTTTTACTAAATTCATTTCATAAAAAACTAGATATTAAAGTAGTAAAAAAATCATAGTAGATAGTTTTATAACCCAGTTAAAATTTTATTTTTATTAGTTAGTGTGATTTTACATCCAAAAAAGTGCTCTATATCTTCTGTGTGATCTACTATAATTATTGTTTTAGTTTTTTTTCTAATTTTTTCTATAAAACCGATCACAGAAAAGATTTCTGTTTTGCTAAGCCCTTTAAAAGGCTCATCTATACCAAAATATATAGCCTGTCTCTTATACACATCTCCGAGC
>NZ_CALACG010000214.1 GCF_937890585.1 uncultured Campylobacter sp. | reverse complement strand
GAGCAAGGTCTTGCACTGCAAGGTGGCACAACAAGGATAACTGACGAGGCTCTTAGTGTGTATAAAAGTTCATTAATACTTACAAAACAAGATAGAAGTGAGATAGGCATACCAAAGGCTTATTATGATGAGATACTATCTGGCAAGAAAGATCTAAAAGATATACTAGCTAGGATTTTAAAGCTTAGAAATTTAGAGCTTAAAAAAGATCAAACGCTTGAGGGACTAGCAAATAAAATAATGGATGTTTTAAAAGAATTTGATGAGAGGATGAAGGTAAGAGAGCTATACAATATATAACATAGTAGGTATTCGTTCTAAGCCCTTTTGGCTCCCATACTACTAAACATTTTTTATATTCGCCGATATAAGATATATATTTTAAAAGGATTTAAAATGAATATATCACCAATTTTAGAGCCCATAAATATAAATTTACCCAAAGATATGATCTATTCAAGGGTCCTTCTTGGCGTAGATAGAGTGCAAACTTTAGACAATACAAATTTAAAGTCTGAGCTTAAAGACATCGCTACTAAGCTTATCTCAAATAGCACTTACTCTATCATCCAAAGCGCCAGCACCAGTGGCGTGAAGTCGGAGTATGCTAGAGCAGATAGTGGGACAAACGATGCTTTTTCTTATGTGGATATCCAGCGGAGGAACTGGGACAAAAAGGACTTTGAAAACAAATATCTCTTTGGCGAAGATGCCTCAGCGCTAAGGAAAGTGGATCAAACTAGCACCTATTTTTCATCTATAAATTCAAAAACTTCCATTAAGCCCATTGCGGCAGCAGATACTAAATTTACAAATTTAAATGACTATGCCTATGAAAAAACGATAAAAACCTCACTGGGTGACGTAGAGGTCTTTTTGGATCTTTATGACGATAATGACAAGCTAGGCATAGGCAAGCTAGATGCAAATGGATTTTTATTTAACTTTGATAGCAACAAGGACGGAGTGATAAATTCTGGTGATAAATACTTTGATAAGCTAAAGGTTAGAGGCTACGATAAAGACGGAAATGAGAAAATTTTCAAACTAAGCGAAGTTGTAAGCGAGATAAACCTTAACGACTTTATCAAAAAAGATATTAGAAATTTAAGCCATGAGGCTATGGACTTTGCTAGCAAAAATACAGTTGATTACAGAGTTAGTTTAAACAACTCAAACCCTTATACTCTATTTTTAGCCGAGTATCGCTACCAAAAGATAGGCAAAGAAGAGACTAATAAATTTTTCAAAGACCATGCAGACAAAGACGGCTGGGTAGATCTTAGGGATAATAAGATATTCAACGAAGAGAGTGGCTTAAACAACTTTGCCTATGAGAAAGTTGGCTTTGACGGCAAGAAAAGGCTTAGCGAGTTTAACCCTATCATAAAACCTGCTGGGTCTAAACAAGATGAGAGCTTTTCATACGTAGGCTATCAAAAAGATAGCTTTATGAAATTTTATAACGACTACCAAAAAGAGTCTAGCGCTCATAGCAAAGATGTAGAGTGGGTAAGCAAAAATTTAAAAGAAAATGATGTAGAAGACGCAGATGATCTCATCTCAAAGCTAAAAACCACAAAGTCATCTTATATGATCGCTATGGAGAGTGAGTTTGAAAAGGCAACTGGGCTTGAGTTTAGCCTAGAAAATTTAGAAAGAGTAAAGCATGCTTTTGAGAGTGATACTAGTAAGGCAGCTGCTGCTCTAAAGGACACAGACAGCGTAATAGCTATGAAGCTAAACAAAAATGGCACGATCACGCTTAAATTTGATAGTGGAAGAGAGCTAGAGGTAAAAGAAATTTATAGTGACACTGGCAAGCTAATAAGCAAAGATGACAAAGACAGCAAAAGAGCAAGTATAAATTTAGATGCTAAGAGCATGAACGATATCGAGCTAAATAGACTTGACTTTAAAGATATAGGCATAAAGCAAGATGATAAGATATCTAGCCTAAAAGAGCTTGGAGCAAAGCTCGTTAAAAACCTCTCTGATAAATTTACAAGTAAATTCCTGATCGGACTTGAAAACGGCAAAAGCATCACCACTAAAGAAATTTATAACATCACCTACCTTGAAAATGACCTCAAATTTAAAGAACTATCTAGCAAAGATAGGCTTTATAAAAAGGTAGATACAAGAGTTTAGGAGTAAATTTATGCAGACTAAAAAGCCTTGGCAAAATAAATCTTTTCATAAAAAAGACGATATCTTTGGTGTGAGTTAAAGCTAAAAGGATCTAAGATGATAAACGCACTTGGTAGTTACCCCTTGAATTTAGAGCAGAACATAAAGGTATCAACCAAAGTTGCCACCAAGCAAACGAGCTCTTTAGTTTTAGGCTACAAGGTAGATAAAGATGGCTACTTTACAGATGAGTTTAATAAACAA
>NZ_CALACG010000213.1 GCF_937890585.1 uncultured Campylobacter sp. | reverse complement strand
CTAGTACGGTCTCGTGGGCTCGGAGATGTGTATAAGAGACAGCGTTTATTGAGTGTTCTAGCTCCATATTTTCTCCTGTGTTTGGGTGATTATATTTAAGCTATCTTAAAATTTGTGTAAAATTTTATGTAATGATAGCTTTTTAAGTAAAATTTCGATAAATTTTCACACTAATTTCATTAAAGAGGCAGTGTTGCAAAGTCCGCATATTAGCGTTTTACTTGACGAAGTTTTATCATTTTTTAAAGACCTGCGTGGAAATTTTATAGATTGCACGCTTGGATATGCTGGACATTCTAGTGCCATTTTGTCTCAAAATGAAAATTTAAATTTGATCGCTTGCGACAAAGACATCGAAGCTATAAATTTCTCGCTCAAAAAACTTGAGCCATTTGGCAGCAGAGTGAAAATTTATAAGAGCAATTTTTCTGAGCTTATTAGCAAACTTAGCAGCGATGAAATTTCAAATGTTAGAGGGATTTTAGCTGACATTGGTGTTAGTTCGCTGCAGATAGATAAAGATGATAGAGGCTTTAGCCTTGGCTCAAGCACGCTTGATATGCGCATGGATAAAGAGCGAGGATTTAGCGCTTATGACGTTGTAAATGACTACTCGTTTGATGAGTTAGTTAGGATTTTTAGGGATTATGGCGAGTTAAAAAATGCTGCTGGGGTTGCAAATAAGATAATAAATGCTAGAAATTTAGGCAAGATAACGAGCGCAAAAGAGCTTGCAAATATAATAGGCACAGCTCAGATAAAAGGGCGTGGCATTAGCCCTGCGATACTAGCTTTTCAGGCGATCAGGATAGAGGTAAATGGCGAGCTAGATGAGCTAACAAATTTGCTTGATAGTATAGAAAAGGGCGGTTTTAAGGATTGCTTGGTGGCGATTATTACATTTCACTCGCTTGAAGATAGGATCGTAAAAGAGCGCTTCAAAAAGTGGGCAAATAGCTGTATCTGCCCGCCTGGCGTCTATAGATGTGAGTGCGGAAATAACCACGAACTGGGCGAAATTTTAACCAAAAAGCCACTAACGGCAAGCCAAAGTGAGCTAGCACAAAACTCACGAAGTAAGAGCGCAAAACTGCGTGTTTTTAAGATAAAAGGATAAAGATGCAAGAAAAAGAAGAGCTGCTAACACTTCACGACGAGGAGCAAAAACGTGAGGTAAATTTAAGCTTTAAGACGCTAGTGATGGTCTATCTTGCGGTTTTTATAGCGCTGGCTCTATTTTTGCCAAAAATTTACATAGCAAATCAAATTTATTATATAAGTAGAGATATCGCCGATATCAGCGGCAAACGAGATATGCTTCTTGAAGAAAACAGAGCTCTTAGCATAAAGCTTGAAAATTTGCGTTATAAAAATCAAATTTTAAACAATA
Organism: uncultured Campylobacter sp.; assembly: GCF_937890585.1. Lineage (GTDB taxonomy): Bacteria > Campylobacterota > Campylobacteria > Campylobacterales > Campylobacteraceae > Campylobacter_A. The sequence goes on along the minus strand of NZ_CALACG010000213.1, from coordinate 581 downwards.
TGCAAGAGCGTCAATGGAAATAATTAAGAAATTTAAAAGCTTCATCCACTACTACGACCCTGCAAATTTCCAGCTCATCTACTCGCTAAAAGCTGCCACGACTATCGCTTTTAACTGCTTTTTGTGCTTTTACTTCTTTCATCTAAGCGGCGCTATCATGGCTGTAAATATCACGATGGGTATATTTTTTCTTGGCGAGCTTGAGTGCAAAGATAGGAGTAAATTTGCCTTTTTGCTTCTTTACATCGTGCTTTCTTGCGCTTTTATGCCCTTTGTTGATCCATTTATCAGCCTTGGCGTTTGGCTCTCGCTTATCGTATTTGTCTGGATATTTGTGGTGGGCATTAGCCAAATTTATAGCTCAAATTTAAACAAAATTTTGCTTGCCGTAAATGCAACAGGGCTAGTTGCTTTCGTGACAAAGACCGCAGTTGGGCTAAATGTGATTGATAGCATCGGTGGTCTGGTGCTTGCTGGCGTGCTAAGCATCATCATAAAATTTGAAAACTTTGGCAAATACGGCAAATTTACTAAAAAGAGCATCAGCTTTTTGCTAGATAACGCCATCTTGTCGAGCAAAG
>NZ_CALACG010000212.1 GCF_937890585.1 uncultured Campylobacter sp. | reverse complement strand
GGCATACGATATCTAGTACGGTCTCGTGGGCTCGGAGATGTGTATAAGAGACAGGCGTGGTACTGCGTGGATAAGCTCAACAGTTGATAAAGTAATAGATAAAAAAATAAATAGCTTTGATGTCGGCAGTGATGATTTTTCTCAAAAACCGCCAAGAGATTTTAATTTTTAAATGCCCTTGTAAATAAAAAGCACACTATTAAAATAAAATCAAATTTAATAAAAACGCATAAAAAGCAAAATTAAAAGGAGAGAAAATGGCAGCAAAATTTGGAGTAAATGTCGAGCTATATAACGCCTCGCTTGCACCATACAAGATAAACAATGAACGCCCTATCGCCATCATCGGCGACGATACAAAGCTAACCGCTGGATTATACTTATATAGCGATATACTAGAGGCGCTTAAAGAGGTTGGTGAGGGGTCGATAAAAGACACGCTAACAGACCTAAAAGCCACTGGGCTACATAATCAAATCGTGCTTAGTGTTTTTGCTAAAACAAGTGATCAAAATGCCGATGAGGTAGCATGCCAAAACGCTATCGATGAGCTAAAAAAATGCGAGGCCACATTAGGCACAAAGCCTAAATTTTTTCTAGCAGTTGGATATAACGACGAAGGCACGCACGAGAAGCTTAAGCAAATAGCGGCTCATCTGCGCGGAGTATATGCGATCGAGCTAAATGAGACAAGAGAGAGCGAGATAAATACCGCACTTAAAACATACAGCACAAAAACAGCGATCATCTCGTATCAAAAAGTTATAAGAGTTGATAAAGTTGTGCGCCCTGCTAGTGCGTTTCTAATAGCACTCTACGCGAAAATTATGGCAGAAACCGAGTACGGATTTTCACAAACGTATTCAAATAGAGTTATCGACGGAGTTATCGGAATTCAAGACAAAGTCGAGCTTATACAAGGCGAGGATTGCGAGGCAGACAGACTAAGAGGCAAAGGCGTAAGCCTTATAATCGCCGATGATGGCATAAGGGCATGGGGTGGAGAAACTTGCAATGATGACTTATTTAGCTCGATACATACTTATGTTATTTTTTATACCGCCATAGATACAATTTTCAAAGCGCAAAAAACAGCTATCGATAAACGCATGCGCGACGTACTCAAAAATGTAGTTGATAGCCTAGAAGCGTTTTATCTAAGACTAACCGCCAATAACGTGGTAGTAGGCTTCGAGATCACGGTGCCAAAGGATCTAAACTCAAACGAAACTATAAGCGAGGGCATAGTGTACATTAAACACAACGTCCAAGAAATGCCACTAATAAAACGCATAGTCAATAGAATTTATCGAGTAACCGACTACTCGCAAAAACTAATCGAAGAACTATAAAAAGGAGTAAAAATGTTAAAAGCGCAAGCATTTACAGGTGGAAATTTATTTATTGATGGCATCGGATTGATGGGTGAGGTAGTTGAGGTTGAACTGCCAAAGATCGAAAAAGAGACGATCGAAACAAGTAGCGGCATCGGCAAATTTGAAGCAGTTTTGCCAGTGGTAAAGCCATTAAATACCAAAATCACCGTAAATAACCTAAATGAGCTATATTTTAAGATGCTAGATAGCTCAAGGACACAAAAGCTATATCTAAAAGCAAATGCTACAAACTCAAACGGCGATGATGAGCAAATAATCGCCACTTTTGAGGGCAAGATAAAAAGCCTCGATGGAGCTAAATTCGAATTTAACAAAGAGGCAAATTTAAGCTTTGAAGTAAGTTTAACATTTTATAAACTCGAAGTTGCAGGATCAAGAGTGATACTTTATGACGCATTAAACCATATATTTGAAAATGACGGCGTTGATCTATTTGGCACTATACGCAAAAATATTTTATAAAAAGGAATAAAAATGCCACTTCAAAAAATAGAACTACCAAAAGAGGAATTTACATTTTCAGATGGGCAAAAAGTATATCTGAAAGCCCCTACCT
>NZ_CALACG010000211.1 GCF_937890585.1 uncultured Campylobacter sp. | reverse complement strand
ATAAACATCAAATTTCAATGGAAAACTAATATTTTTACTTAAACTTATTTTTATAAAATTATAGTCTTCGCTTGGTTAAATCTGCATTAATAATATTTTAGAGCGCTAAAATATAGAACAGTTTTATGAAGTTGAATTTAAAGAAAATGGCAATTAAGCTAAATAAAATGGAAAATAAAATATAATCCCAAATCTTTGGTCCCGTAGCTCAGTTGGTAGAGCACTACCTTGACATGGTAGTGGTCGATGGTTCGAGTCCATTCGGGGCCACCATTCCTACATCAAAATTTCCCAAAACGTAAAATCCAAAAAAATAAAATTTAAAAATATTTTTTGTAACTTTTGTCTTTTTAAATTTTAGACTAAATCCCTAAAATACGGCAAATTCTTGCTAAATTTAACTCTAAATTTTATGACATAGCGTATCTAAAATGTCACTATTGTACCAAAGTACAATAGCAATAAACTAAACTATTTACTTATAATTGACAGCATAAAAACCAAAAACATCAAAAGGAAATGTTATGAGTAAAGTTAAAGGACTAATCAAATCAATAATCGGCACGGATGCCATCGTCGCAGTTGATGCTAATGGAAATCAAAGAACTCTAAAAGCAGGCGACGTGATCTATGACAATGAGGTCATAAAAGAGCAAGACGGCGTAAAGGTTGAGGTGCAAGCTGCGCAAACTCAAAATGAAAAAGCTAGCGACGAGACTAGCAAAGAGATCGCCTCACTACAAGAGCAATTATTAAATGGTAAAAATATCTCTGATCTTGAAGAGACTGCAGCTGGCGGCACTCAATCAACAGGTGGAGTAAGCTCGAATGGCGTGAGCCTTGGTGCTGCTGGCTTTGCGCAAGGCGGTCACTACTCAAACGTAAATGCAAATTTTGGCGATCTAGCTTCTCAAGCAAGCGCTAGTGCAGAGGCTCTAACAAATGTAAATGGCGCTGCTAGCGAGGGCTTTAGCCTTGATACTCTTGCAGCAGCGATAGATAGCGCTTACAATAATATACTTCCAGAAACACTAGAAGTATCTCTCACATCAGTAGATGACCACACCGTAACTGGCAACACAGATCAAGCTGTAAGCAAAAACCTTGACATCAAGGGCAATATCCTTGAAAATGATAGTAGCGAAAGAACAGGCCTACATATCACAAACGACAACACCCCAACGCTTAGTGGCAAGGCAACTGCTAATGCGACTATTAGCGTCTTTGATGGCGAGGGCGAAGGCGCACCGCTACTTGGCACGACAACTGCTGATAACGACGGCAACTGGTCATACACGCCAAGCTCGCCTTTAGCTGATGGCGATCATAAATTTACTATCGAAGCTAGTAAAGTAGCCGCAAATGGTGAAGAGTTAAAGGCTACAAGCACACAAGAGATCACTGTTGATACAGACAATAGCACCTTGTCTATCACAAAAATATCTACTGATGACTTTTCAAACCTAAAACACTACAACACAATGTATGATAGCAATAAAGAATATGACTTCTCGCCGACTATCGAGGGCAAGGCAGAGGCTTTTGCTGATGTAAATATAGTTATCAAAACAGCTGATGTCTTTTACAGTGACGGCTCTGGTGAGTCTTGGCTTGGCAAAGCAAGTCAGGTAGTTGAAAAACTAAGCGTCAAGGCTGACGCTGAAGGCAACTGGAAAGTTGAGAGTGGTGTTTTAAACAATAGAGATTTTGAGTACACAGTCCAAGCTTCATCAGTAGACGAGGCTGGTAACAAATACTCTGAGCCACAAGCAACGACATTTTATATGCCACTTGAGCCTATAACTGTCGCTCCAACAGACCACCTGTAATATTAAATTTAATGTGGAGAGCCTTCTCTCCACGCACTTTTAAATTTACTTCAAATACTCTTTTACGTCGTACTCTTTGCCCTCATCGTGATCTTTTAAAAGCCTTGCTACAACTGGGCTTAGGAGGATAATGGCGATCAAATTTGGCACAACCATAAGGCCGTTAAACATATCAGCCAAGCTCCAGACGAAATTTACCTTTTGCAAGCTTCCCAAAAAGACAAAAACGACTACCAAAATTTGAAACACCCTGACTGCTTTTGCGCCAAAAAGGTAGCGCACGTTGATCTCAGCAAAGTAGTACCAGCCAAGTATGGTCGTAAATGCAAAGAAAAATAGGCAGATCGCCACGAAGCTATAACCGCCAGTTTTGCCAAAGATGTGCGATGAAAACGCCTCTTGCACCAAGGTGATGCCCGTAAAGACCGCCTTGCCGTTTTCAAAGCTGATAACATTTGCGGTAAGTACTACAAAAACGGTGATATTTAGCACGATAAATGTATCTACAAAGACGCTCATTATGCCAAGTACGGCTTGATCGACTGGGTGTTTGACGTTTGCAGCAGCGTGTGCGTGCGGAGTAGAGCCCATGCCAGCTTCGTTGCTAAAAAGTCCCCTTGCGATGCCGTATCTCATAGCAGCTGCGATGCTAGCGCCAGTTGCGCCGCCCCAGGCAGCCGAAGGATCAAATGCAGCTTTAAATATTAGCGAGATCGCCTCTGGAATTTGCTCGAAATTTAAAGCGATGATAGCTATGCCAACGATGATATAAAGCAGTGCCATTAAAGGCACGATCTTTTCAGCGACCCTTGCGATCGCTTTTACGCCGCCTATAAAGATGACTGCGCAGACGACGGCTAAAAACGCCCCTGTTAGACACTGTGGTATGCCAAAAGCACCACTAAAGCCGTCTGATATGGAGTTTGCTTGAACCATATTGCCGATAAAGCCAAGCGCGATGATGATAGCGATAGCGAAAAATCCAGCTAGAAATTTCGCCCATTTGCCCTTTAATCCGCGGCTTATGTAAAAGGCTGGACCGCCTATCGTGTGGCCGCTGTCATCTTTGGTGCGATAAATTTGAGCGAGGCAAATTTCAGCGAAATTTGTAGCCATGCCCAAAAAGGCTGCGCACCACATCCAAAAAATGGCTCCAGGACCGCCCATGATAAGAGCTGTCGTCGCACCCACGAGGTTTCCAGTGCCAACTTGCGCCGCGATCGCCGTTGCGACTGCTTGAAACGAGCTCATACCAGCCTTGCCAGCAGCCTCGCCGTGAAGTGAGAAATTTCCAAAAAGTTCGCCTAAACCCATCTTAAATTTAAAAATCTGAACAAAGCCAAGTCTAATGGTGAAAAATAGTCCAGTGCCGCAAAGTAGGGCGATAAGGAAGTATGGGCCCCAAAGAAATGAATTTATACTTTCAACGCAGTTATTTAAAATTTCAGCAAAATTTGTAGGCATTTTTTAACTTTCGTGATTGATTTGGATTTGAGAAGTATATTTGAAAAAATATAAAATTTAAATTAATAGCTAAAAAATCATGGCCGAGCTAAATTTTTACAAAAGCGCCCTGCAAAACCACGTTTGAATAGTAGTAAAAGCTGTAAAATAGCTTATCGTCATAGCTTAGCTCGTCTTGATCTACGATATCAAGATACTTTGGCTCTAGCATTTGTTCCATCTTTGCAAGCGGCTTTGCATGCTCCATCTGTTCTATTTTTTCGCAAATTTCAAACATAAATTTAAAAAAGACTTCAAGCTTACGTGAGATAAATTTAGCTGCTTCGCCTTTTTCGCCTAGCGTACTTTTGTAAATTCGCACCAAAAAAACGAGCGCAAATGGCGTTGCGTGCCAAAATGTCTCTTGATATTCACACTCACCAAAGATTTCATCAAGCAGCTCGCTAAGCTCTTTTTCATCAAATTTAGACTTTTTCACAGCCTTTGTAAGTGTGTTTAAAATTTGTGCAAAAAGCTCCGCCGTGCCGTAGCTACAGCTTAGCCTATCCCACGGCACGTCTTTTATCTTTAAATTTGTGATATATGTTAAATTTTGCTCGTTCATGCGCGTACCTTTTTAAACCAAAAGAGTAAAACCTAAATTTAGCCTTTTGATTTGATTTTCTCTAGCCACTCATTTAGCGTTTTTTCAAAGCCTATGCCCTTGCTTTTGTAAAAAACGAGCGGTTTTTCTAGGTATTTTTGCTCGACCCAGCCGCCAAAATCATGCGGATAAAGGTAGTCTTTGCTCTCTTTTGTGTGATTTTTTAGATATGGTGGGATCTTTAAAATTTCTTCGCTTTGCACGTATCTTAGGGCGGCATTTATCGCGTTGTAGCTGGAGTTTGACTTTGGTGAGCTAGCTAGATAGACGGCGCACTGAGCCAGTATGATCCTAGCCTCTGGAAAGCCTATCTCTTTTACGATGCTAAGCGTGCTTGCGGCTAAATTTAGCGCATTTGGGTTTGCGTTGCCGATGTCTTCGCTGGCAAATATCGCCATCCTTCTAGCGATGAAGTCCGCACTCTCGCCAGAGTCTATGAGCCTTGCGAGATAGTATATGACGGCGTTTTCGTCGCTTCCACGTAGGCTTTTTATAAAAGCGCTTGCTAGTTCGTAGTGCGTGTCATCCTCTTTTGCCCCCTCTTTTAGGGCGTTTTGGCGAAGTGTTTTTAAATTTTCTAAGCTGACATTTTCATCAAGCGTGACGGCAAATTCTAGTAAATTTAGCATAGCTCTTGCGTCGCCGCCGCTACTTTTAAAGAGATACTCCTTTGCCTCCTCGTCAATGCTAAATGAAATTTGCTCTCTTATCTTGCCAAGCAGCTCCTCAAAATCGCCACTGCTAAGCGGTCTAAACTCAAAGAGCATCGAGCGGCTTCTGATGCCTGAGCTTAGCGTGAAAAAGGGATTTTCAGTACTTGCACCGATGACTAGGGCTTTGTAGTTTTCCATGGGGATGAGTAGCGCTTCTTGTTGGGTTTTGCTAAGCCTGTGGATCTCGTCTATGAAAAAGAGCGGCTTATTTAGGGCGTTTTCGTAGTTTTTTAAAATTTTGCGAAAGTCATCTATCTTTAAATTTCCGCCGTCAAACTCGTAAAAGTCGTAGTTTGCCCCGCTTGCCACAGCCCTTGCAAAGCTCGTCTTGCCACAGCCTGCTGGACCATAAAATATGGAGTGCGGTATCTTGCTTGTGGCTATAAATTTTAAAAAGGCCGCTTTAACCGCCTTTTGACCGCAAATTTCATCCAAATTTTTTGGTCTAAACATCAGTGCAAGTGAGCTCAAATTTACCCCTTTACCGCTTTTGGTAAAATTTTGGCCTTTGCGCTAAGGCTCTCTATCTTTAGCTCGTAAATTTTCATGATCTTTAGCCCATACTCGGCCGCCACGTCAAAAGTGCTCATCGCGTAGGCGGTGTATTTAAGGCTTAGAATTTTTAAAATTTCATATCTTTTGGCTTCATCTGTCACTTCGTAGGCTCTTGTTTTTGCGATGGCGCTTTTGTATTCAGTCGTAAAGACCTTGCCTCCAAGCGCCTTGCCATCGTCTTTTATCATTTCTAGCTCGCTATCATTTAGGTGTGGGACTTTGTTGAAGCTCACGCAGACAAATTCCACTTTTCGCCCGTTTTGCAGGAGTTTTGCCTTGCTACCAGCGCTCGCTCCGTGGATAAAAATACTCTCACCAACTCTAACAGGCGAGATCGGTACGCTAAAAATTTCTCCCTCATCATCCACGCATGAGATCACGCCGTATTCGCAGTTATCGATGATCTCAAGCGCCTCTTCTTGGCTAAGCTCTCTATCTTTTCGCCTCATTTTTCATCCTTTTTTTGCAAAATATTTTAAAATTTAAGTGCTTAAAGGCTAGTATAACGCAAAAATTTCAAGGAAAAATATGAAAAAATTTGCCATTTTTGCCCTTTTGCTGGGCGTAAATTTATTTGGTGCAAGCGAGGTTTGCAAGGAGTATGTCAAACAAAGCAGGCTCTATCTTGACGAGCTTTACGCCAAAGAGAGCAAGAAGCTTGCGGGTGACGAGAAAGCGCTAAGGCTTTTTGAGCTTAAATTTGATGAGTTTAAGCAAAGACAAATCGGCCAAGAGGCGATGATAATGCAAAATAACGATGAGAAATTTTGCAAAAGCGAGCTAGAAAAGGTAAATAAGCTTCTTACTGAGCTTAAAAAGTAGCTCAGATTTGAGCGTTTAAGTCCCACTCTATGGGCGTTTTACCGTGGTTTGCTAGGTAGATATTTGCCTTTGAAAAGTGCTTGCAGCCAAAAAACGCTCCGCGCGCTAGCGGACTTGGGTGTGCTGCCTCAAGGATAAGGTGCTTGCTGGCGTTTATGAGCGGTGCTTTTGCCTTGGCTGGGTTGCCCCAGAGCATAAAAACTACGTTTTGTAAATTTTGGCTAATCTTTCTTATGACAGCGTCTGTAAAGCCCTGCCAGCCAAAGCTAGCGTGAGAATTTGCCATCCCAGCACTGACACTTAAAGTGGAGTTTAGTAGCAGCACGCCTTGCTTTGCCCACTTTGTAAGATCGCCGCTATTTGGCTCTTTTATGCCAAGATCGGCGTAAATTTCTTTATAGATATTAACAAGACTTGGCGGCACGCGCACACCGCTTGGCACTGAAAAGCTTAGCCCCATGGCTTGATTGGCGCCGTGATATGGGTCTTGGCCTAGTATGACGACCTTTACGGCGTGAAATGGCGTTAGGTTAAATGCGTTAAATATAAGCCCGCTTGGTGGATAGACGACGCCAGCGCTCTTTGCTTTTAAGAAATTCTCTTTGATGCGTGCGAAATTTTCACTCAAAAACTCATCTTTTAGCACCTCTTTCCAGCTTGGCTCGATCTTAATGTCATCTAAATTTATCTGCATTTTCCTGCCCTTTTTTGTTTTAGCGGTATAATTTTAACTAAATTTATCCAAAGGAAAGAGCTGTGTCAGAGCAAATTTTTAATAAAATCCACGATCTACTTAGCAAAAATGGGGCTAAATTTAGAGTGATAGAGCATGAGAGTGCTAGGACTTCAGAGGAGGTTGCGAAGATAAGGGGCACAAAGATGAGTCAGGGCGCAAAGGCGCTGGTCTGCTCTATAAAAGGCGTAGATGAAGAGAAATTTAGGCAAATTTTTAAAGATGAAAATGTGCTAGATGGCTACTTGCTAGATGACGAAAAGCCAGCGATGAAGGCTGGTAAAATTTACTTGCTCGCTGTCTTGCCAGCTGACGAGCAGGCTGATCTTGACGCGCTTACGCAAAAATTTGATGGTAAAAGAGCGAGCCTTGCTAGTCCAGAGGAGGTTACAGCGCTTGCTGATTGCGTTTTTGGCTCGGTTCCACCATTTAGTTTTCATAAAAATTTGCACCTTGTTGTGGATGAGAGTTTGCTAGAGCGAAACGAGGAGATCGCCTTTAATGCAGGACTTCTTGATAGATCGCTCATCTTAAACGCAAAAGACTATGCCAAAATAGTAAGACCAACTCTTGTAAAATTTGTGAAAGAAAAGTGCTAGGCTAACCACTTCCTAGCACTAAATTTGTCGGGAGAAAAATGAATTTAAGTAATGCAAAGACGAGAAATTGCTAAATTCATTTCAAGAGCAAATATTATCAGGGATAATCTTAAAGTATAATAAAGTATATTGATAAAATATGCATATTTTAGGGA
>NZ_CALACG010000210.1 GCF_937890585.1 uncultured Campylobacter sp. | reverse complement strand
AATTTCGCTTCAAGAGCGAGCTTGTAGGAGTTGTCGCTATAAAAAAAGAGCCCAAATAAAGCTACTATGAAAATGGCTATAAAGATAGAAATTTTATTTTTCATAAATTTCGTCCAAAATTTCTCTTATCTCGTCGCTTATTTGCGGATTTTTATGCGCATATTTTTTCCACCAAATTTTTAAATTTGACCTAAAGTCCTCTTTGTTTTGTAGCACGCTCTTACCGCCGTCATTTTGTGAGGCTTGCCAAAGCTCGTTTTGTATCTTCTCTTTTGCCTCTTTTTGCTCTAAATTTGCCACGCTAAAAGGGGCTGAGAGGCTAAAATTTATAGTTGAAAATGGCTTTGGAAGTATCATCTTATCCCAACTTTTAAATTCCCAAAATGAGTTTGCTTCGAAATTTAGAGCATAAATTTCGCAAGATGACTTTTGTGCGATCACTGCAGCTCCGTCTGCTACGCTGTGTCTTGGTCCGCGTGGGCCATCTGGTGTGATGATGACGTCGTGGCCTTGTTTTATCTCTCTTAGGGCCTCTATAAGCGCCCTTGCACCGCCTTTTGAGCTGCTGCCTCTAATGGTACCGATGCCAAAAAATTTGATTATTCTGGTGATGAGCTCGCCATCTTTGTGGTCGCTGATTATCACCTTGCCTTGTTTTCTGTTTTGGCTGCCCCACCAGCGCCTATAAGCAAAGCTCATAAAGCTAAGTCTGCCGTGCCAAAAGACGACGACGCAGCCATTTTGTGGTAAGAAATTTGGAGTGTAGCTCTTTTTGCAGGTTAGAAAAATGAGCCACATCAAAATGTAGATGAAAAAGACGCCAACACTTAGGGCGAGCTTTTCAAGGGTGTTTTTAAATTTGCAGCTCGCCATACAAAACCATTCGTTTTGGGTTTGTGATCTTTACTTTTTGCGTAGTGCCAAGAAGCTCTTCGCTGCCATCAACTTGAACTAAAAAGTTGTTAAAACTTCGCCCAGCAACGCCGCCATTTGCTCTTAGCTCTTCAAAATATACATCAAAAATTTTATCTTTTTGCGC
>NZ_CALACG010000209.1 GCF_937890585.1 uncultured Campylobacter sp. | reverse complement strand
TAAATTTTACAAATGCAAAGGTAATAATAGGCGGTGCTTTCTTTACACAAAAAGATATGACGATGCAAAATCTTGTTATTGCAGCACTTACGGATGTAGACGTTGCGGCTAAAGAAGTTGGTAAATTTGAAAATTTATTAGAAATGATGAGAGAACAAAGACTTGAATTTCGCGTGCCACTTGCGTGCATAGATCACCGTAAAATTTATATACTAAGTAACTCTAAAAATGGTACTACATGCGTAATAAGCTCATCTGCAAATATGAGTGCAAGAGCTTGGGAAGGTGATCAAATGGAGCATTACTCGTATGATATTACGCCATTTTGCTTTGATGAGTATAGTAAAAGATTTGACAAATTTTATTCATACTGTAAAGCCCTTCCACTTGATGTGATCACTACAAAGCACACTGATGATCCATTTAAATCAAATGCAGTCATAAAAGAGATAAAAGAGAAGAACGAAGTCATAGTTTTAGAACATATGCGTGATGATGCGGGGCTTGATAGTGTTAAATACGCAATAGATTATGAAAAAATAAAAGGTAGATACGAAGCTTTGGTGGGTGATATAAATTTAAAGAACAAACAAGGACTTTTTGAAATTTCTCCAAAAACTCTTAAAAAATTTGAGTTAAATTTAAACAAAGAGAACTTAAAGGCTAAAAATCTAAATCCGCAGGCGGACTACCCACGTTTAAAATTTAACTACGAGAATTTGAGAGCATTTATAGATGACGAAGAGTTAAATTTACAGCCTTGTGAAGATGAAGTTAGGCGAGATATAGACGAGCTTTTAGCGCTTCTTGAAAATTTTAATGATTTTGTTGGGGATAAAGAAAGGATAAAGCATACTCATTTTAAGCTCTTAAATGCAGTGTTTGCATCGCCTTTTCACGCTAAAATTCGCTGCATTGCTTATCTTAAAAACAAAAGCACTACAAGTTTGCCTATGTTTTTACTAGCTGCTTCAAGTAGTGCAAACTGCGGAAAGACATTTGTTATCACGGCTATTTTAAAGATGATGAGTGGAAAAAGGCTCGTAAATTTAAACACTGAGAGCTGCAAAAGCACGTTTATAAGAGACATACAGGCAGGATATTGTTCATTGCCAGTGTTTGTAGATGAAGTTAGTAACGCCTATATTGGGCATCTAAAAAGCACCATTAAAAACTCAGATACTTGCGAGATCAAACAACTGCAAGATCAACCGATGATACTTTTTGCTTCAAATGATGCACTTGAACCAGATGAGACGCTTAGAAAGCGTATGATATTTTTAAGGTTTGAGGGGGCTTTGCCAAGCAATATCGATCAAAACGCCTACAAAGGTAGAGGCAACGCAATCATATCTCGCCTAAGCAACGCACTTTATAGAGAGTATCTACGTAGAATGCTGCCTAAAATTTCAGAGCTGTTAGGCTTGATGATACAAGGGGACACGGACGACACTTGGTATCCTGATGTGATGCTCATCTCGTCAAATGTGTTACTTGAAATTTTAGATGACTTTGGATATGCTCGAGCTAGTTATATGAGGCCGCTTAGTTTTAATGCTGATTATTCAGTAAATGCTAGTTTTATTGCGCAAGATTCGCTTAATGAGATCGCTGAATTTTACAAACACGATAAAAGCGCGTTTAAAATAAACAAAAAACAGGTAACGATAGAGCTAGGCACGGATAGTGATAGTAAAAATAAGTGTAAAAACTGGGCAAATACTCTGCCTGCTGAGATGAAAGCTAAAATTCTTAGCACAAAAGATAAAAATCAGCTCATCCTAGATAGAGCAGAGCTAGAAAAGCGGCTAGGTATAAAATTTGGAGGCTTTGGCTTTTTTACTTGGAGTTAGTGATGAAAATTTACATCTATGCTAAGCAATATGACGATATAAAAGGGCTTAAAAACATTTTAAGATATTTAGATGAAGTAGAGGAGGCTCTGATCATAAGTGAGAGTACGCGCTCTTTTAATGAGTACCAACACTTAAAAAGACGCTTAAAACAAGGTGATATACTAATAGTTGGATCTATTTTTAGCCTTGCATTATCGCAAAGTCATGTTGCCAGTGAGTTAAAGTTTTTCATTGATAGCAAAATTTTGTTATTTATATATGATCTTGCTCCAACGTACAAAGATGGCGCTAACTATGTCGTAAATATGGCAGTGTTGCAAACTTTATATACACTAGCGAAGAATGAAAAAATCTCACTATCGGCACTGGATAAAAATTATAGTGTTGGGCGCAATAAGCTCATTTTTCCGCAAAACTGGCCTGAGCTTTATGAAAAATGGAAAAATAAAGAGATAACGTCAAAAGAATTTATAAGCGCATCGGGACTTAAAAAGGCAACGTTTTATAACATGCTTTGCGAATATGAGAGCTTGCTTCAAGAACAAGCCCAATATCAACAACTAGCTTAAATTTTTAAAGAAAAACTATAGGTGATTTTGAGGGAATTGATTTGCAAACCATAGCATATATAGATATTTAAATTTCAGGTGCTATCGCATGGTTAGCGAATTCCTAAATATTTTTCTCTTAAGTATTCTGCCTGCTCTTTTGTAATTTCTCTACTAAGCTGGGATATATTTATTGATGTGTAAAGCTCACTCCAGTATAAGCTTAAATCCCAATTAGGATGAACGTTTGAATTTTTGCAATCTAGAAATTTTTTTAAGTCTTTTTTGAGATGCGGCGACAAAGTATTTTCATCTAGTACAAATTTTCTTCCATGTTTTTTATCCTTTTAATGTTTTAGTAGTTTTTCTCTTATCTCTTTCATTGGATATCTTGCATCACTCAGATTGAGATACTCCTTGTAGATCGATAGCCCTCCCATTATCTTGTAAATTTCCAGATCCGTATTGCCCATCTCCCTTAACTTCTTTGCTTCGTCCTCGCAAAGAATATCCTTCTCCCAATACTCCTGCCTATATAGAGCTATTGTTAGCTCTTCCAGCTTCTCCTCGTCCACTAGTCCTCTGGCTTGGATGTCATCTATCATCCCCAAGTTCTCCAAAGCTGTCGTCCAGCGGTAAAGTATCGTTAGTCTGTGCATCCAGTCGCCTGATTGAATGTTCGAAGGTGCTGGATACGTTGATCTCATTATCTCTTGTTGCTCCACGTCCAGACGTTTCTCGATATAAGCTCTCATCCGATTTATCACTTCCTCGCTCGGCTCTATCGTATCGCAAGTCATCGCTCTCCAATTCACCCAGTCGTGATTGATTGTTATTAGTATATTGACTAACTCTTTTTTGATCTTCTCTATTTGTTCTTGATTGATCTGGTTGGATTGATTGACTTGGTTCTCCATATTCTTAATTATCAGATATAGATAATCCGAGCAGTTCAACTCTTCTTGTAGTGGCATCCACTCCATTTCCATCATATCCGTAAATCTCTTTTTGGTTATTAGCGGCCGATTGCCCTTTATCTTGTTCTGTGGATTTGACAGCATATTGTTGTTCTTGATATCCACGAAGTCCCAGATCTCGTCTATAGTTTCCCTAAAATTTTGTTCTGATAATTCATTATATTTAGGATTTAATATGTGAAACATTGTATATGCTCCGAATTTATTTGCTAGATGCAATTTTACTATTTTTACATAAACTATTACATAACTAGATAGCATTTGCCTTAATATTAGAATTAATAGTAAAATTGATATGACAAATAGGATAAATTTAAATATGTGGACATGAAGCAGTAAGTTAAAGCGAGGACTTCCTCGCTTTTCTTGTTAAACTCGAAATGATCTTGTCTAACGAACATCGATGGGATTATATTAGATATCGAATTAATGCGTGCTTAAAATTTGTAAATAGCTTTTATAAACCATGGTTATGCGAGAGATTATTTTTCTATGTTTTGCAAAAATTTTTAACCTATATCTTGTTGCACATGTTTTTTTAAAAAATATGCTTAACTCATGCTTAATAGAATTTAACATACCGTCACTTTTTACAACAAGCTTAGCAAGTAAAACTACCATTAAAAAATCACTCGTTGTTTGATTTGCTAGCATTTTCTCGATATTGTCATTATATCTTGGCTGAATTTTATATCTACTAGGAGACAATACTTTTAAAAGCACTTGTTGCTTTGTTTCTCGACTCTCTTCAAAGATATTTGTTAATACGCAGTTGTTGTGCGCTACACTATTGCGAAGACACTTTAAAGAAAACATGGCGTTGCGTATCAGCGTAATTTCGTGGCTTTTATAGAAATTTGTAAATCTTTTTTGATAAAAATATTCGTATAGTTCTAGTAAATTACCAAGCTGTATAACCTCTACTAAAACCCAAAAAGGCATTTGTTCTAATGGGCCGTTACTTTCTATAAGTAGTTTTGAAACACTTCTATTTTTTATAGGACGTTTTAAAAATGCTTTAGTTTTTTCACCTAATTTTGATTTTAAAAAATCACTAGTTAGCTTTTGGGCAATTTTTTTATCGAGTATTGAAAAATCTTTTAATAAATTTGTCTTTAAGCAGTGTTCTATGT
>NZ_CALACG010000208.1 GCF_937890585.1 uncultured Campylobacter sp. | reverse complement strand
CGAGATCTACACCTCTCTATTCGTCGGCAGCGTCAGATGTGTATAAGAGACAGGTGTATCTATTATCTATATTTTTTTTATCTTCTTCAATATAAGCATATTCTAATAGTATTTTCTCTATTTTAAATTTCAATTCTTGTTTTTTTAGAGATTCATAATAAAAATAAAATTTTTATTTAGTTTGTTTTACAAATAATTCTGACTAATACTATATACTTTCCTTATCAAAAGGAAATAATTAATCAAAATTCAACAAAAAATAGCGTTTTTCTTGACAACTATAATAGCTTTTTTGTAAAATCGCAGTCTCTTTACGAAAGACCTATGTCTTGCTCGTACGATCGCTTGATCCTATGCGGGTTATTTTGATGTAAAGAGGTCGCGAGTTTGCGACAAGTTCTTTTTAAAGGAAAACACATGGAAAGAATCAGGTTAAAGCTAAAAGCTTACGACCATAGAGTTCTAGACCGCACTGTTGCAGCAATCGTAGAAGCTGTCAAACGAACAGGTGCCGACGTTCGTGGCCCGGTACCAATGCCTACAAAGATCAAACGCTATACAGTCTTAAAATCTCCACACATCAACAAAGACTCACGTGAGCAGTTTGAGATGAGAATACACGCTCGTATGCTTGACATCGTAGCTGCTACTCCAGAAACTGTAGATAGCCTAACAAAACTCGACCTAGCTCCAGAAGTTAATGTCGAAGTTCGTGCGATGAAGTAAGCGGACAAAAGGATAAGAGTATGGAATATATTGTAGAAAAAATAGGCATGAGTAGAACGATTGCCACGAAGAGTACGCCAGTTACACTACTTAAGCTAGTTGAGGCTAAAGTATGTGAGATCGACGAAAACAAACGTGCTATCGTAGCGTATGCCCACACTAAAGCAAACAACAAAGCTATCGCTGGTCAGCAAAAGAAATACAATCTGACTGCAGAATTTAACAAATTTGCTACGCTTGAAGTAGCTAATAGCGAAGTTGGAAACCTAGACTTTACACCATTAAATGAGGCTAAAATTTTAAAAGTTAGCTTTAACTCAAAAGGTAGAGGCTACCAAGGTGTGGTAAAAAGACATGGTTTCGGTGGTGGTCCAAAAAGCCACGGCTCACGTTTCCACAGACGCCACGGTTCAATTGGTAACTGCGAATGGCCAGGTCGTGTTCAACCAGGTATGAAAATGGCAGGACACATGGGCAATGAGAAAGTTACTGTTAAAAACGAGCTAATAAGCTTTGACGCTCAAAATGGCATCGTAGTTGTAAAAGGTTGCGTTCCTGGTCACAATGGTGCAATGGGTAAAATAAGGATTGTAAAATGAGTAAAATTCACGTATTAAACGATAAATTTGAAAATTCAGGCGAGTTAGAGCTTCCTGCAAGCTACGCTGAAGTAAATCCGCACAACCTATATCTTTATGTAAAATCTTACCTTGCTGGTATAAGAGCAAATACGGCTCATACTAAAAGCCGTGCTTTTGTAAGCGGTGGTGGTAAAAAACCATGGAGACAAAAAGGACGTGGTGGTGCAAGAGCGGGTTCAACTAGAACTAACGTTTGGGTAGGCGGTGCAGTTGCATTTGGTCCAACAAACGAGAAAAACTATTTTCAAAAAGTCAATAAAAAACAAAAAAGACTAGCTCTTGAGTACGCTTTGGCAGCAAAAGCACAAGATGGTAAAATTTTCGCAGTAGATAGCATCTCAATCGAGTCTGGAAAGACAAAAGATGCAGCTAATATCATCAAAAATTTAAAAGTAAAAGATGCACTTATCGTTAAAGATTTACTAGACGATAAAACACTACTTGCTTTTAGAAATTTAGCAAACTGCTATGTAGTAGATGCAAATGAGGTAAATGCTTATCTTGTCTCTACATTTAGTTCGGTTATTATTGAAAAAGCTGCACTAAAAACTATAACAAAAGAGGGCTAAAATGGCGGATATAACTGATATCAAAACAATTATTTATACAGAAAAAACTCTAGGCCTTCAAGAACAAGGCGTTGTTGTTATCCAAACTTCACCAAGAGTTACAAAAAACAGCTTAAAAGCGGTTTTACAAGAGTACTTTGGAGTAACGCCTGTTCGCGTAAATTCACTTAGAATTAGCGGCAAGGTTAAGCGTTTTAGAGGAAGAGCAGGCCAACGTGACGAGATAAAGAAATTCTACGTTAAGTTGCCTGAAGGCGTAAGCCTAGAAAATACGGAGGCGTAAGATGGCTATAAAATCATATAAACCATATACACCTAGTCGTAGATATATGACTGGACTAAGCTCTGAAGATATAACAGCTAAACCAAGCGTTAGAAGCTTGCTTGTTAAACTACCTGCATCTGGCGGTAGAAATAACAATGGTCGTATAACTTCAAGACACAAAGAAGCAGGTGCAAAAAAACTTTATCGTATCATCGACTTTAAACGTCGCAAATTTGGCATAGAAGGTAAAGTTGAAGCGATCGAGTACGATCCAAACAGAAACTGCCGTATCGCTCTTATAGCTTATAAAGATGGTGAAAAGCGCTATATCATTAGACCAAATGGACTAAATGTTGGCGACGTTATCGCATCTATCGATGAGGGCTCACTAGATATTAAACCAGGCAACGCTATGAAATTAAGATTTATCCCAGTTGGTACTATCGTTCATAACGTAGAGTTAAAACCTGGCAAAGGCGCTCAGATAGCTCGTTCAGCTGGCGGTTATGCTCAGCTAATGGGTAAAGAAGAGAAGTATGTTATTTTAAGAATGCCAAGTGGCGAGATGAGACAAGTACTAGCTGAGTGTATGGCAAGTATCGGTGTAGTTGGCAACGAAGACTGGGCTAACATCACTATCGGTAAAGCTGGACGTAATCGCCACCGCGGTATCCGCCCACAAACACGTGGTTCTGCTATGAACCCAGTTGATCACCCACACGGTGGTGGTGAAGGTAAGAAAAATTCAGGCCGTCACCCAGTTACTCCATGGGGTAAACCAACCAAAGGTGCTAAGACTCGCCGTAAAAAAGCTAGCGATAAGCTTATAATTTCAAGAAGGAAAGGAAAATAGAGATGGCAAGATCACTCAAAAAAGGTCCTTTCGTAGATGATCATGTAATGAAAAAAGTTATTGCCGCAAAAAATGCAAACGATAACAAACCAATCAAGACTTGGTCAAGACGTAGCACGATTGTACCTGAAATGATTGGACTAACATTTAACGTTCATAATGGCAAGAGCTTTATTCCTGTATATGTTACAGAAAATCATATAGGCTATAAACTTGGCGAATTTGCTCCAACACGCACATTTAAGGGTCACAAAGGCTCAGTGCAAAAGAAAATCGGCAAGTAAGGGGAGATAATATGAGTAAAGCAATTATAAAATTCGTAAGACTTTCTCCTACAAAAGCAAGACTTATAGCAAGAGAAGTTCAAGGTATGAATGCCGAGCTAGCACTTGCAAGCTTGCAGTTTATGCCAAATCGTGGTGCTAAATTTATAGCAAACGCTATTAGTTCAGCAGTAGCAAATGGCGGATTTGAGCCAGAAGAGGTTGTAGTAACTAGTTGCCGCGTTGATGCTGGTCCTGTATTAAAGAGATTTAGACCAAGAGCAAGAGGAACAGCGAGCAAAATTCGCAAACCTACTTCTCATGTAATGGTAGAAGTATCTAAACCTGAAAAGAAGGAAGCATAATATGGGACAAAAAGTAAATCCAATAGGTCTTAGACTAGGAATTAACCGCAACTGGGAATCTAGATGGTTTCCAACCAAACAAAGTCTTCCTGAAAATATCGGTGAAGATTACAAAATTCGTGCATTTTTAAAGAAAAAACTTTACTATGCAGGAATTAGCCAAATTCTAATCGAAAGAACGGCTAAAAAACTTCGTGTAACCGTAGTTGCAGCTCGTCCTGGTATCATCATCGGCAAAAAAGGCCAAGATGTTGAAAACCTAAAGAACGAAGTTAGTAAACTTATCGGTAAAGAAGTAAATGTAAATATCAAAGAAGAAAGAAAAGCTCAAGCTTCAGCTCAACTTGCTGCTGAAAACGTAGCTATGCAACTTGAAAAG
>NZ_CALACG010000207.1 GCF_937890585.1 uncultured Campylobacter sp. | reverse complement strand
GGTTGTGGGTTGAGTAGATGTAGTCTCTATCGTCACTTAGGTCAAAAAACTCTATCTTATCCTCGCTAAATCCACTCATCGCATCGACCACTATCAAAATTTCAGGTGCAAATTCTCTAATAGCTGAGAATTCATTCTCAGGCACATCTTGCCCAAAAAAGACCTTCCACTCTTTTAGCTCCTGCTCTACGATGCGGCCGACTTCATTGCCAACATCATCATCGCCACGCATAGGATTACCGATGCAAAGGATGGCCTTTTTCATCAAAAGTCCTTCCTAAGCACGACATATCCCTCTTTTAAATTTGCCAAAATTTCTTTAAGCTTACACTCGCAAAGCTGTGGCAAAAGTCGCACGATATGCTCAGCAAAAATTTCAACTTCAAAATACTTGCTTAAATTTCCGATCTTAAATTTCACATATTCGCCTGAGTTTTTGATCATCTCGTCAAATTCTTCGTCGCTTAGCTCTAAAACCTTCTCACTAAAGTCTATCGTGCCAACGCCGTGTCCCACGCAAGTAGAGAAAATTTTTACCTCCTTTAGCTCGCGTGGAAGTTTGTCGTTGTCGTCCATATGCCTTTTTGTAAGCTTAAACACTTGTATCATCTTTTGCTCCAAACCTCGCTATCAACGTCTATCGCAAAGCTCTTGTCGGCTTTTGCATATTTTAGATAGACATCGTTGTGTAAAAGTCCCATGCACTCGGCATATCTTGGGTCTTCCTCTTTTTTAATAGCTGCAAGCACAGCCTCTCTTGACGCACTTGGGTTGTGAATATCACTTGAGCCCTTGATAGCGTTCATATATTTTTCAAATAGCGTTCTACCAAAGATATAGCTCATCAGCCTTTTACTCTCAGCCTGCAAGTCACGCTCAAACAAGATATCTCCCATTACCGACTTCTCAACTGGCGGAGGTGTAGTGCTGTCGTTTTCATAGCTTTTTTTCTGAAGCTTTTGATCGATGATGCCAAGAGCCATGCCAAGACCATAGATAACGCTTGCCGGGTGTGGAGGGCAGCCTGGGATATAAACATCCACTGGTATGATCTTATCTATACCGCCCCAAACGCTGTAAGCGTCGTGGAAAATTCCACCCGTACTTCCACAAGCACCAAAAGCAACTACGATCTTAGGATCTGGAGCTGCTTCGTACGCACGAAGTAGTGGGTAGTACATCTGTCTTGTGACTGGACCTGAGCAGATCAAGATATCAGCGTGTCTTGGGTTTGCTACTAGTTTAAAGCCAAAGCGCTCAGGGTCCCACATCGGCGTAATAGCAGCGAAAATTTCGATCTCGCAACCATTGCAGCTTCCGCAGTCGATCCTATAAACACTAAAGCTTCTTTTTATATTTTTTAAATGCTCTAGCTTTGCAGTTAGGTCATTTGCTGTTTTTATGTCCTCTGGGACTTGATATAGACTCATTTTATAGCCTCCTCAACGCCTTTTGTTAGCCTCTCAGCAGATTGATTTTTCTTGCACTCTGGGCAGATAAAAAGATACTCTTTTGCCTCTTCAAGTCTGCCTGGGAGTAAATTTGCTGTGCCAAGCTTTTCAAGGGTGAAATTTATAAGCCTTTTTGGCGTAAATGGCTTGCCGCAGCATTTGCATGTTTGCATCTCAAGCTCGCCCCTTTGGATAAGAGCGCTCTTGTCAAATTTAACCGCAAGCTCGAAGCTATCGCTTAGGCGAACAGCTCCTGTTGGGCAAACCTCATCGCAGCGACCGCAGAATATGCAGCGACCGCAGTCAAATTCCCAAACAAGTCTTGACTGATCACCATTCATCTTTAGCTCAATAGCGTTGCTAGGACAAGCAACACCGCAGGCTGCGCAACCTACACAAAGATCGTATGTGTAGTTTGGCTGACCACGGAAATTTTCAGGCACAATGTATGGCTCAAATGGATAGGCGTATGTCGCCTTTCCATATTTTTCTGTTATGTCAAATAACTTCATCATCTTAAATCCTTTTTGCTAACCCCGCCATTTTGACAGAATTGTTTAAGGTCTTTTTCTGTTAAAATTTTGCTCTTTTTAGTTCTTACATCTACTAATGTAACACGCTCGGTGCATGAGTAGCAAGGGTCAAGTGAGCAAACGATAAGTGCTGCGTCACTTATGTTATTGCCTCTGAATTGATATCTTAGGCTTGGCCAGTTGTTATAAGTAGCCGCTCTACATCTCCAGCGATATACTTTTTGAGCGCTGCCTTGCATGATCCAGTGGACGTTCTCACCACGTGGTGCTTCGTCGTGACCGAGTGCGAAATTCTCAGGCTTGATCATAGTCACAGGGTCGATCATGATCGGAGTTTGTGGCATTAGCTCAAAGCACTGGCGGATGATGTGGATAGAGCTTTTTAGCTCTTTATATCTAACCATCTCACGAGCAAATACGTCGCAACCATGCTCAACTGCTACTTCAAATTCTATCTGTTTGAAGAAGTCGTATGGGTGGTCGTAGCGGTTGTCACGTTTAAAGCCAGAGCCTCTCATATTTGGACCAACTGGGCTAAAGTCGCGTGCTACTTGACGGTCAAGCACACCTACGCCTTTCCAGCGACCAAGCTGGCGTTTATCTTCCATAACTGCATCCCAAATTTCTGAAATTTGGATGTCAAGTTTATTTATGATCTCAAGACCTTTTTTGATCTCGTGGTTTGTCATATCACGTCTTAAGCCGCCCATAACGACGTTGCCGTATGTTTTACGGCCGCCAGTTACAAGCTGAGCTAGCTCCATAGAGTACTCACGCACCCTAAAGATGTGCATAAATGCGTTGTAGTTACCAGTAACCTCACAAGCTAGACCGATATTTAAAAGGTGGCTGTGAAGACGCTCAATCTCAAGACAGATGACGCGTATAGCTTGAGCTCTTAGTGGAATTTCAAGCTTGATAGCTTTTTCTGCTGCTTCTATACAAGCGATGGCGTGAGCGTAACCACAAATTCCACAAACACGCTCTGCAAGATAGCCCATTTGATCATAGTTCATTCTGTTTTCAGCGAGTTTTTCCATACCGCGGTGTTGATAGAACAAGCGGTAGTCAGCGTCGATGATCTCGTCGCCGTCACAGAAAAGTCTAAAGTGACCTGGCTCGTCTGATGTAACGTGTAGTGGTCCAAGCGGTACGTCTACTACTGCATCACCAGTTGGAAATAAAAACTCCGCATCAGGCTCATCTCTGTGATCAACTGGATCAGGGCGGTAGCGATAATCCATCGCATCTTTTCTAAGTGGGTGAAGTCCGTCTGGCCAGTCATCACTTAAAACTAGACGCCTTTTATCAGGCAAGCCCTCAGCTACAAGGCCGTACATATCAAATGCTTCTCTTTCGTACCAAACACAAGCTGGTACTAGCGGAGTGACAGATGGGAATGTCGGATCACTTCCTGGAATAAGCGTTTTAACAGTGATAAAGCACTTATCCTCAGCCGCAAAGTCGTCCACCTCAGTCATCTTGCTACCTTCCATTGAGATAGCGTAGTAAAGCGCGTAGCTACCATTTATCTGGCGCTCGTCATTTGGTATCATTGTGCTTAAAAAGCCACCGATATCATAGTAAAGCGTTTTAACTGCTAAAGGGAGGTCGTTTCTATCAACTAAAACAGTGATCTGATCGTCTGCTTGACGAGTTACCTCTAAAATTTTTACTTTAGTTTTTAGTATTTCTACAAATTTATCGCCTCTCATTTTAAAGCTCCCATCATTATATTAACACCGTTATCTACTAGCGTATAAAAGCTATCTACATGCCATACGCCAAAGATTATGATAAGGGCACAAAGTGCTATAAGAGGTAAATTCTCTAACAAACTCATCTCTTTGTTGTGAACGATCACACCTTTTGGCTCGCCAAAGCTTGCCATATTAAAGTGTGCAAAGTCAGCTATGAAAATAACTGCAAGTGCAATAGCAAATAGTGCAACTGCGATGTATTGACCGCTTGTGATAGCTCCAACAAAGACATTATATTCGCTAACAAATATAGCAAACGCTGGAACACCAACAAGTGAGCAAACAGCCGCGCCAAACATTATAGTGGTGATCGGTGCGATCTTAACCATACCGCCCATCTTACTCATATCTTTGTGGCCGTAAATTCTTGCGATATTGCCTGTTGAGCAAAATGCCAAAGCTTTTGTAAAGCTGTGAGCCAAGCAGTGGAATATCGCTGCAAATAAGCCGTATTTACCACCAACACCAAGTGCAAATGCGATAACACCCATGTGAACGATTGAGTGATATGCAAACATTCTTTTTACGTTGTGTTGTCTGATTAGGAAAAATCCCGCTACAAATAGAGTGATAGTTCCTGAAACGATCATTATGCCCTCAACAAAGCCAAAGCCAACAGCTTGAGCTGTGATAGCGTAGTATCTTAAAAGTGCTAGCATCGCACATTTTAAAAGTACGCCTGAAAGCAAGGCTGAGATAGGTGCTGGACCTTCAGCGTGAACGTCTGGTAGCCAAGTGTGTGTTGGAGCAAGACCAGCTTTTGTACCAAAACCAATTAGAGCAAATACAAAGATAAGTTTTGCTGCATCTGGGTTTAAATTTTTAGCATTTTCCATTATTCCAGAAAATAGCATAGAAGCCTCACCATCTCCTAGAGTGCTGTATGTAGCTGAGTATAGAAGAACAGTCGCATAAAGCGCAAATGCTAGGCCGATTGAGCAAAGAACGATGTATTTGTAACCACTCTCTGTTGATTTTTGATCTTTGTGAATAGCAACCAAAAATACAGAAGCTAGTGTAGTAGCCTCGATAGCTGCCCACATAAACGCAACGTTGTTGCAAATAACACTTAAAGTCATTGTAAAGATAAATACATGGCTTAGTGCGTAGTATTTTTTAAGATCACTTAAGTGGATGTGTCCATCTTCAAGTTCCCATCTCATATAGTGGATAGAGTAGAAATTTACTATAAATCCAGTTACGGCGATAAGCACTAAGAAAACACAGCCTAAGCTATCTAAGAATAAAAATTTATCAAAACTATAAAAAGTTCCGCCACTTAAAACTTTAAGAACATTGTTAAGTAAAGCCACTGATGTCGCAGCAGAAAACAAAACGTGAAGCCCGCTTAATACCGCATAATTTTTAGGACTTAAAAACAAGATCAAAGCACCAAGGAGCGGTAAGATAAGTATTAAAGCTAAACTATCCATCTCTAACCCCTTAAATTTGAAGCTTTAGAAGTATCTAAGCTATCATAAGCTTTATAAAATCTAATCGCTAGAACGCTCATTATGATAACAGCAAATATCGCATCTGTTAAAATTCCAAGCTCAACTAGCTCATGTGAGTTATAAGCCATTAGAGCGAGGCTTAGATGGATGCCGTTTTCAAACAAGCAGTAAGCTAGAATTTGTTTTACAAATGAATTTCTTAGCATAAAGCCAAAAATTCCCATCATAAATACTGTTCCAGCTGCGATTAGCATGATCTCTTCTTTGATAAGAGAGAATTTTAAAAATATAGGGTGGATACTCATTGAAAGAGCTAGAGAAAATCCCATAGCAATAACAGGGCTTACGAAAAATCCACCAACTGGCTCATCTTCGCTAACTACATCTAGCTTTTTAACAAGCCAGAATAAGATAGCTGGTACAAAAATAACTTTGGTAAAGAACGCAACGATCGCCCAAGTTGTGAGCTGTTCGGCATTAAATTTCTCAGATAGCAAGAAAAATATGCTAACTAAAAGCAATGTCTCAACCGCATAAGCGATGATAGATAGCTTTAAATTTCTAAGACCAAAAACCGCAAGCGAAGTTACGATCATGCAAATTGCTAGTGCGTCTAAAGTTTGCATCTCACACTCCTACTACATAAAGTGTTAGTGCAACAAACGAGATAGCAAGTGCACCAAGCGCATTTTTGCGTAAAGATGAAGTCATTCTAAAGCGTGGGCCAAAGTTGTCTATAAAGACAGCCGCTACGTAAAATACTCCGGTTTTTATCACAAAAATGATGATAGCTAAGAAAGGATTGCTAAAGTTCCATGGCTCAAATATAGTTAGGAAAAGTCCGATCATAGCAAACTGTTTTAATATAAGTGATGCTTGAACCAAACCAAGGTCGCTACCTGCGTACTCGCCAAGTAAGCCCTCTTGAAGCTCTTGCTCTGCTTCAGCTACGTCAAATGGCTTTCTACCAGTCTCAACGTACATGCACCATAAAAATGCGATAGAAGCTACGGCAAAGCTTGGGATTTGATATCCGATAACGCCAGTTTTAACCATCTCTTGGATCTCAACTAAATTTGATGTTTTAGCTGCGAGCATTACGACGATTAGACACATGATCATAACTGGCTCGACATATACACCTAGCATTTGCTCCCTGCCGCCGCCTGTTGCTGCAAATGGGTTGCCGCTATCCATTGAAGCTGCACCAAATACAAATCTAAGCAATGCGCCAAGATAAAGGATCACAAATATATCTGAATATGCTCCAAATACAGTATCTTTGCTATATGTTATAGGTATAGCAGCTAGCACTGCAGCTGAAGTTGCAAAAAGGAAAAATGGAGCCCATCTAAATACCCAGTGTGAGCACTCAGGGACGGTTCTTCCTCTTCTAAAGAGTTTTATAATGTCGCGATATGTTTGAAAGAAATCGCTACCTTGTTTTGATTGAAGTTTAGCCCTTAGTTTTCTTGCCATACCATCAAACAAAGGAGCTACCAAAACGATAACGACTACTTGAAATATCATTAAAAGTATAGTTTGCATTTTCGTCTCCTAAACTAAAAAGTAGCCTACAGCAAGTATGGCACATAGATAAACTAGGATATAAAGCGTATAGACGTTTGTATATCCGCTTTGAACGATGCCAAGTTTATCAGCAAATTTCATACACCATTTGATGACTGGCTCATAAAACATTCCCCACCAGATATCTTTTGGGTGGTTGTGATATTCAACCGCGTCAAAATAATTTCTAGTAACGATCTTTTTATCAGCTCTAAATAGCCATTGCATGATCTTTCTAAGGTCACCAGTAAATGGACCACCTGTCATTTGCATACGTGAGCTATATTTAAAGCCGCATGCCCAAGGATCAGTCTCGCGTGGTTTATCTCTGTTTGCTTTCATAACAGCAAGGATGATAAATGGCAAAATCATAGTTGAGCAAAGAACCAAAGCAATAAGTGGAGTTGAGATCATACTGCCTATTGGTGAAGTTACGTTTATAGCACCAAGGCTAGCTTTATAGTCGCTTATAGCGATAGAATTTACAGCTTGCATGATGTAATCAACTATGTAGTTTGCGCCAAGACCAAAGCCAACGCAGCCTATCATTAGGATGATCATACCAAGAACCATGCCTATTGGGCTCTCTTTAGCATTTTCCCAAATTTTTTGATCTCTTGGAGTACCTGCAAAGATAACAGCGTAAAGTTTAAGGTGCATACCGACCAAAACGCCTGTTAGCGCAAGAGCTACAACACCAAGTGTAAATGCGTATCTAACTAATGTTCCTTCTCCCATCGCACCTTGAAGCATACCTTGATATGTAAACCACTCTGAAACAAAGCCGTTTACTGGAGGTAAAGCTGCGATACCCATGATACCTATAAACATACCAAGGCTTGTCCATGGCATCTTTTTAGCAAGGCCACCAAGGATGTCCATGTTTTGTGTGTGAGTAGCGTGGATAACTGAACCAGCGCAAAGGAAAAGTAGACCTTTAAATATAGCGTGGTTTACTACGTGGTAGCAACCTGCTAGAAAACCTACTGCTGCAAGAGTTAAATTTCCAGCTGCAACGCCATAAATTCCTGTACCAAGACCTAGCAAGATGATGCCTATGTTCTCAACTGAGTGATAAGCAAGCAAGGCTTTGAAGTCGTGTTGGCAAAGAGCGTATAAAACACCAAATAGTGAGCTAGCTGCACCAAGAGTAAGTATCGTAAGACCAAAATATGTGCTAAGTGGTAGGTAAAGTGTAAATTTAACTAGTGTAAATAGAGCAACTTTGATCATAACGCCTGACATAAGGGCTGAAACGTTTGATGGTGCTGCTGGGTGAGCTTGTGGAAGCCAAACGTGGAATGGCCACATACCAGCTTTACTACCAAAGCCGACCAAGAATAGTATAAATACAGCAACAGAAGCGCCAAATGGCATCTTAACACCCATAAACGCACTAAAGTCTGTGCTTCCTGCGTAGAAGGCAGTGATAAGCAAGCCACAGGTGATACAAAATGCACCGATTTGTGCGATGCCAAGATATACCATGACCGCTTTTAGAGTGTTTTTACCATCATTTACTATGATAAGGAATGATGATACAAGAGTCATAAGCTCCCATAAAACGATAAAGCAAAATACATTATCAGCGCTGATTACTAGAAGCATTGAAAGGATAAATGTGTTAAACAAACATGCAAACACACCAACATTTGCTTTTTTTATGTACTCTTCTGCATAGCTCATACCATAAACACTACTTGCAAATCCGATGAAAACAACGACAAAGCTGAAGAAATTTCCAAGTGGATTTAGTGCAAATTTTGGCGAATACAAAAAGCCATCCATAAGAGCAAAGCTATCACTTACTCCCATATTTGCAACGAAGTGACACATCGCATAAAAGCAGCTTAAAGCACTTAGTCCAAAACCAACCTTTACAGCGGCCTTTGGAGCGCAGTAGAGCAAGATGCTAACGACGGCACTTACAAGAAATAGCATATAAACCGTAGTCATCTTATGCTCCTTGTCCGTTTAAAATTTTAGTAGCAAATTTATTCGCTGCCTCGTAGTCTATCTTCTTGCCAAGCTTATGTTTGCCCTCTTCTGGATCTACCATTATAAGAGCGCTTGTTGGACAGACGTCAACACAGGCTGGTCCGTTTTCACGGCCAAAGCACATATCGCATTTAACAGCGATGTTTTTTGCGCCTGATTGTGACTCTACCTCAAGGTAGTATTTTGGCTCAACAGCGTAATTTACTGAAGGCATAAGCTCTGCACTTGAGCTTATCGCACCATAAGGGCAAGCGATCGTGCACATCTTACAACCTATACAAATTTCCTCGTGAAGTTCGATGCAATTGTCGTTAAATCGCAACGCTCCAGTTGGGCACACATTTGCGCAAGGGCCGTCGTCACATTGTCTACACTGAGTCGGCATAACGCCGCTAGCTTCTCTTAAGACGCTTAGCCTTGCACGTGATAACTTGCCGCGCTCATAAGCGCTTCTAAAACATGCAGCCATGCAGGTCGCACATCCTATGCAGCGTTTTGAGTCGGCAATCACAAATTTATGTTTTTTCATAAATTCCTCCTAAAAAACAAGGCAAGACCGCCCTGCTCACTAATAGTTTGATTGTTAATCACCTGAATAGAGATAGTTAAATTTTTATTTAACATCTCAAACGCTCCTTCCTAATTTTTGCAACCATTTTATAACTTCTAGCAAATAAATTCCGTCATCTATCTGACAAATTTTGTATTTTTAAAATTAAATTTTTATTTTATATTAGTTTAAGATATGCTTATAAATATCAATATTATCGTGG
>NZ_CALACG010000206.1 GCF_937890585.1 uncultured Campylobacter sp. | reverse complement strand
AAATTAAGCTCGTCTGAATGTATAATGTGAGAACAATTATTAAATTTACCACAAAGGAAAATATATGAAAAAACTTGTTTTTGGTGCTATGCTAGTAGCTTCTACTCTTATGGCGGCTGATATAAGCCTAGAAAATGTTAGAGCTAGAGATACAAAGCCGGGTACAAACAACAGTGCTATTTTCATGGATATCAAAAATGCTTCAAATGCTGATGTAAAGCTACTTAGCGCTCACTCAAGCGTTTGCAAAAGCACAGAAATCCACACTCACAAGATGGTTGATGGCATGATGGCTATGGTCAAGATAGATGATGCCGTGATCCCAAAAAATGGCGAAACAAAGCTAGCGCCTGGTGGCCTTCACATCATGCTTATGGATCTAAATAAGCCAGTAAATGACGGCGACAAGGTTGATTTGGAGCTTAAATTTAGCAACGGCGAGGTCATCAAGCTTGACAATGTCGGAGTAACCAAAAACTTCAAATAATGAAAAAAATATTAGCTATTTTTTCACTTATCTTTATCGTGGCGGGTACTTTTTGGATAGGGCATAAATTTATGACCACCAGCTATGATGACCCGCCCGAATTTGCCGATGTGAACACCTCGCTAAATCCTCTAAAATGCGACCTAAACAAAGGCGCTTGCGAGGTTAAATTTAATGGCACTAGTCTAAAGATAGATATGACGCCACGACCGATCTTTGCGATGAGACCGTTTAGCTTTAAGATCATTAATGGCAAAAATTTAGGACTAAAAGATCCAAATCTTGTAATCGATGGCATAAATATGAACATGGGTTCTATAAAGGCAAGGCTTGATCAAAGGGGCGATAACCTAATAGCCCAAGTCGTGCTAAGTGCTTGCGTGGTCGATCTTATGAGGTATAGATTTAAGCTGCTTGATGGCGAAAAAGATACTGGATTTTTTGTCGATCTTGATCTAAAAATGTAAGGGCAAATGATGAAAAAGACACTTTGGGGCTTGATAATAATCTTAATATGTGCTGGTCTTGCGATGCTTTTTATAAAGCCAAACAAGTATGATTTTAAGGCGCTTTCAGAGCATGGCGAAGTGAGTCTTAAAAACTATAACGGCAAGTATAAAGCGATATATTTTGGTTATCTTTACTGCCCCGATGTCTGCCCTACTACGCTCTCTCTTGTGGGCGATGAGCTAAATAAACTAAAAAGAGACGACTTTGAGCTACTTTTCATCACTCTTGATCCTGATCGTGACACGCCTGAAAATCTGTCTCTTATACACATCTGACGCTGCCGACGAA
>NZ_CALACG010000205.1 GCF_937890585.1 uncultured Campylobacter sp. | reverse complement strand
TTTAAATTTTAATAAGGAGTTTTTTGTGAGAAGTCTATTAAAAATTTCTATTTGTGCGGCAGTTTTTATAAATTTACCGCTTTTTGCAAATGAAGATAAAGTTCTGCCAGAGGTTAAAGTAGTGAGTGCAACTGGCTTTGAGCAAAACATAAAAGACGCCCCTGCAACGCTTAGCGTCATCACTCAAGATGCGCTAGAAAAGAGAAATCACAAGGACGTTGAGAGCATGGTAAAAGATGTGCCAAGCCTTTTTGGAACGACTCCCGAAGCGGCAAATAGACGAGGAATTTCTATACGCGGATTCTCTCCAAGATTTACTAAAATTTTAGTAAATGGCATGCCAGTGCCAGGAGATAACGCTTATAAGGGGCTAAGAAGCGTTGGAGGCTCATATAGTTTCATCCCGCCAGCAAGTGCGATAAGCCGTATCGAAGTGATACGCGGTCCTATGAGCTCGCTTTATGGCAGTGACGCACTGGGCGGTGTGATAAACATCATAACAGATGAGTTTAGTAACGACTTTCATGCAAATCTTGGCTCAAGCTATAAATTTGCTAGAAATAAAAATATAAGTGGCGAGTTTTACAACAGCCTATATCTGCACTCTGGGCTAATAGACGATGTTTTAAGCATCTCAGTTTATGGCAAAAATTTAAACAAGTCAGAGGATAAAATCTCATACGCAAACAGAGAGCAAAAAGATAGAAATTTTGGCACGAAGCTCTTTTTTAGACCAAATGAAAATAACGACATCACGCTTGAGCTTGCAAGAAGTGATGTGAAATATAAAAGAACTAAAGGCAAAACACTATCAACTGGTACTAACTCGGTTGCTAGCGAGAGAATAAAAGGCGATGTGATAAATTTAAGCCACGAAGCAAGGCTTGATAATATCTTGCTTCAAAGCTACCTGTCTTACGGCAAGATAAAAGAGATCGCTCAACAAAATTTGACGCTAAAAACACTAAATTTTGATACAAAAGGTTCATATTTTACTGATAATAACGCCTTTACTTTAGGGCTAAACGCCAAAAAAGAAAAGCTTGACGAAAAGGCTACCACCGCAGACGCTGCAAATGTAAAAAGATATGACATTTCGCTTTACGGCGAGGATGATTATCACCTTACAAAAGACTTTATCTTAAGCACTGGCATTCGCTATAACTACGACGAGAACTACGGCTCACATGTTTCACCAAGAATTTATGGTATCTATAACTTAAATGACTTTTTTGCCCTAAAAGGCGGAGTTAGCACAGGATACGCGACGCCTGACATCAAACAACGCACGCAAGATCTTGCATTGCCATTTGCTGGAGGACGTGGAGCACAGCTTGGTAGAAGCAGCCTTAAGCCAGAGACAAGCGTGAGCTATGAATTTGGCGGCGTTTATAATGACAATGAAGGCTTTGAAACGTCTTTAACTGGCTTTTACACAAGCTTTAAAGATATGTTAAGCTATAGCCCTATCTGCTCAAGAGGCAGTGTTTGCAGACATAAAGGCAAAATTTATCCAAATGGTATTTGGGAGAGTGTAAATATCGGCAAAGCTGAAATTTACGGAGTTGAACTAACAAATGAGTGGCAGGTAACAAACGCTCTTAGGCTAAATCAAAGCTATGTCTATACAAGATCAAAACAAAAAGATGGAGCAGAGATAGGCAAAAGTTTAAACAACTATCCGCTTCATACATTTAAATTTGGAGCAAACTACGAGCTAAACAGATGGCTAAATTTCTGGTCTCAGATAAATTATTATGGTAGGACTAAAAACTCATTTAGCTATGCTGATGACATCAGACCTTACGTGATCGCTGATCTTGGTATAAACTACAACGTAACAAAGAATTTCAGTCTAAATTTGAGCGTTTATAACCTCTTTAATGAGTATTTTACGACAAGATCTGGCAGATACGATATCTTGATAGCTGATGGACAAAAGATCGAGCTTGGTTTTAATCTAAAGTTTTAAAATGATAAAAATTTTGAAAAAATTTCATCTTATTTTGGCTTTTATCTTTGCCTTGCCGCTTCTTGTGCTTAGCATTAGCGGGGCGATCATCTCGTATCACGATGAGATAATCGATATCTTTAGCAAAGATGAGGTCGTGGCTGACAAAAAGCCTTTAGAGATAGATGAAATTTTAAAAATTTTTAGCAAAAGTGAGTCAAATTTTAATCTTAGCTACCTAAAGATAAAATCAGAGGCAAACAAGGCTTACGTCATAAGCGGAACTAACGAAAATGGCGAGTTTGAGTCGTTTTTTGTAGATCCTTATACTGGAGAAATTTCTGGCAAAAACAATGCAGAGAAATTTATAGGGCTGGTTTTAAATTTGCATAAAAACTTAGCCCTTTCGCTTTTTAAAAATGAAAAATTGAGCAAATTTGCAAGCGAGCTAATAGCACTCTCTACGCTTGCGTTGCTTTTTATCTTGATAAGCGGGGCGGTGATATATTTTTGGAGGTTTAGAAGCAGAGTAGGGGATGCTTTTAAGCTAAATTTAAAAGCAAGAAAATTTGCGTTTTTGTATTCATTACACGGCTTTTTGGGTATCTATCTTGGCGCCGTTTTAAGCGTGATTTGCATTAGTGGGCTTTACTTTTCTTATGAGAGCTTTGCTAAGGTTATAAATCAAATTTGTGGCGAAGAGAAGGTCTTTAAAAAGCCAAATTTTACAAACAAAAATGGCTTTAGCCTAAGCGATGAGCAAAAGGTGGCAAACCTTAAAAAAGCTTATGAAATTTTCATCTCTAAATTTGGAAACGAGTTTGAGGCTTTAAATTTTATAGCAAATAGCGGCGGCGTCAAATTTATGCTATTTTACCTGCCAAAAGGTGCTAGCGAGAGAGATGGTGCTAGGCTTTTAGTCGATACAAAAAGCGAGCAAATTTCAAAAAATGCCATGCCAAAGTCATTTGAAATTTATAAATTTATGCTTGATTTGCACGCTGGATATATCTTTGGCGAGCTTGGTAAATTTATATTTTGCCTAGCATCATGCGGTGTGGTTTTACTGCTTTTTAGTGGAGGTGCGATTTATTACAAACGGCGCAAAAACTAACTTCATTTATCTATCTCTTAACTCTTTTTCGTTATCATCTCAAATAAATTTTTTGGAAAAGACATGCAAAAAAAATATAGACCAAATGTAGCAGCTGTCATTTTGTCTAGCTCTTACCCTTTTAAATGCGAAATTTTAGTCGCAAAAAGGGTTGATATGGACGATATCTGGCAGTTTCCTCAAGGTGGCATAGACGAAGGCGAAAGTCCAAAGCAGGCACTAAAAAGGGAGCTTAAAGAGGAGATCGGAACTGATAAATTTGACTTCTTAGAAGAGTATCCTGATTGGCTTAGCTACGACTTTCCAGCAAATGCGTCAAAGAGATTTTATCCATTTGATGGGCAGACGCAAAAGTACTTTTTGGTTAGGCTAAAAAATGGTGCGAGCATAAATTTAAAGACCGAGCATCCAGAGTTTAGCGAGTATAAATTTGTAGATATAAACAAGGCTTTAGAGGGGATAAATCACTTCAAAAAGCCTATTTATGACAAAGTTTTGAGTTATTTTAAAGAGAAAGGATATTTTTGATGTTAATCGTTCAAAAATTTGGCGGAACTAGCGTAGGCACGCTTGAGCGCATCGAAGCTGTGGCAAATAGGGTCATAGAGACTAAAAACAGCGGCGCTGATGTGGTTGTGGTAGTTTCTGCGATGAGTGGAGTTACAAATCAATTAGTTGAATATAGTGAGTATTTCTCAAAGCACCCAGACGGCGTTGCTACTGATATGCTTTTAAGCTCTGGAGAGCAAGTAACCACCGCGCTTTTGACGATTGCACTTAATGCAAAAGGCTATGCGTGCGTAGGTCTAACAGGTGCTATGGCTGGGATAATGACTGATGATGTGCATACAAAAGCTAGGATAGAAAAGATAGACACCACTAGGCTAAAAGCTGAGCTAAAAGCTGGCAGGATTGTCGTCGTAGCAGGTTTTCAAGGCATAGACGACAAAGGCGATATCACCACTCTTGGCAGGGGCGGAAGCGACCTTAGCGCGGTTGCATTAGCTGGTGCGCTTGAAGCTGATCTGTGTGAAATTTTTACCGACGTTGATGGCGTTTATACGACTGATCCAAGGATAGAAAAAAAGGCAAAAAAGCTAGAAAAGATAAGCTATGACGAGATGCTGGAGCTCGCCTCTGCTGGGGCGAAAGTGCTTCAAAATCGCTCAGTCGAGCTAGCAAAAAAACTAAATGTCAAACTAATCACAAGAAGCAGTTTCAACCACAACGAAGGTACATTAATAGCAAAGGAAGATAATATGGAAGCGGTTTTAGTAAGCGGTATAGCACTAGATAAAAATCAAGCAAGAGTAACTTTAAGAGGCGTAGTCGATAAACCTGGCATCGCAGCTGAAATTTTCACAGCTCTAGCTCATCAAAATATAAATGTAGATATGATCATCCAAAACGTAGGACACGACGGCACGACAAATTTAGGCTTTACAGTGCCACAAAACGAGCTTGACCTAGCAAAAGAGACTATGCAAAAGCTCTCAGCTGCAAAACATGTCGAGTATGACGATGCGATCGTGAAAGTCTCAGTCATCGGCGTAGGTATGAAGAGTCACAGCGGCGTAGCATGTCTAGCATTTGAGACGCTTGCAAAAGAGGGGATAAATATCCAGATGATCTCAACAAGCGAGATAAAAATTTCAATGATCGTCGATCAAAAATATGGCGAGCTCGCAGTTCGCGTACTTCACGATGCGTATAAGTTAGATAAATAATGCAAGATTTTATCCAATGGACGCTTGAGACTATAAGAAGCGAAAGATATATGAGCTGGATGGAGGAGAAGCGCGTCGAATGGACGCCTTTGCTTGCATCTAGGCTTAAATTTTTGCTTGATAGCAAGGCTTTTATAGTCATCTGCGACGATGAGCGAGAGTGGTTTGAAAACTATCTTTTAAGAAATATCAACCGCACAAAAAGCGAGCGTCCGTTTTTGCCATTTTTTAGCCTAAGATCGCTCTATCCAGCCTTTGACAGCGTCGAGACAAACGAGCAAAAGCAGCTTTTAAAAGATATGCTAAGCCTTGCCTTTCCAAATGGCTACATCTTTTTTTACATCGGCAAGAGCATAGACAAACGTGCAAATTTAGCTAAGACTGATGAAAACAGCTATATGTGGCTCTTTGACGAGCAGGCGCAAAACAGCTTCACGCTAAGCTCGAGCGATGAAAATTTGGACCTTAAGCTTCTAAATTTATATAAACTTTTTGACAAGAGCATAGACGCCGTGCTCTTTGCAAAGGTGATACTCTAAATGCTTAATAAAATCGTCATAACAAGCGATTTTGAAAATTTAAAAGCCAAGCTTGAAGCCGAGTTTGGCGTAAATAATCTAAGATTTTTTATAAGCGATGATTTTTTGTTAGAAAATGCAAAAGAGGTCATCGCCGAAGCCTACATCGCCGAAAAAGATGAGAAAATTTTGGTTATCAGCGCAAAATCTTTTCGCACCGAGGCTCAAAACGCACTTTTAAAGATCATCGAAGAGCCCCCAAGAAACATCAAATTTATAATAGTAACGCAGAGTAAAAATTTGCTTCTACCAACGATAAGATCGCGAATGCTAATAGAAAATAACCTCACCAAAAAGCCAAAAATGAGTGTTGATCTAAATTTAAAAGCTCTTAGCCTAAAAGAGCTAACAAGCTTTATCGATCAAAAGATAGCAGAGGAGCAGGCGCAAAAATTTGGCAAAAATGAGCTAAAAGAGCTTGTCGGAGCCATCGTGACAAAGGCGGTTGATAGCGGGTATAAATTTAGCGGCGATGAGATGGAGTATTTTTTCTCACTCATCAAGCTTGCCGATCTAAACGCCAAGTCTCATGCCGTTTTGACGCCACTTTTGCTTACTATCTTTGAGAAAGGACGACGTTGAAATTTTATAAGATAAATAACAAAAGCGATTTTGATCAAATTTGCAAGGCCGTCTCGCCAAGTCCGGCTGGCGCGAAGC
>NZ_CALACG010000204.1 GCF_937890585.1 uncultured Campylobacter sp. | reverse complement strand
TGCTTTAAAATTTCAGACTCACCCCACCAAAGAGATGGCGAAGCGATAAAGAAATTTGAAAATACGCCCTCATTTTTAAGCAAGGCATAGAGCGTAAAAAGACCGCCAAAAGAGTGTCCATAAAGGCTTTTTTGGCTGCTTTGCACGTTAAATTTCTCATCGATTAGCGGCACTAAATTTTTAGTTAAAAAGTGGTAAAACGCATCTGCGCCACCACCTTTACTAAACTCCTCACCCTTCGCCTTTGGCGTGAGATCTCTTGTACGTTTTTCTACTTCGTAGCTTTTGTCCGTGTCATATCCTATGCCTATTATTAGCGGTGTAGCCTTGCCATCAAATTCATTTAAGAGCATGTTAAACTGGGCGTTTGCGTCAAGCAAGAAAAGCACGTTTTTAAACTCATCTTGCCCCTTTAGCTTGGCTGTGAAAATTTTATAAATTTCATCATTTGCGCTCATTTTAAAGGTTGAAATTTCAAATTTACTAGCGGCTTTTTGGCTAAGTGGCTCAGGCGTTTGTTGCGGAGCTGCTTGTAAAATTTGCGTCACACCAAGCGTAAAAAGCAAAAATTTAAAGGCTCTTACCATTTTGCAGCGACCTTAAACCAAAATCTCCTGCCTTCTTGCGGATAAAAGTAATATGTATTTCCCACAAGCGCCTCATCGTATCTTACTTTATCAAAGATATTATAAGCATTTAGGCTAAGTGTTAGGTGCTTGTTTGCATCCCAGCTGACGCCTGTATCGAAGGTGAGTAGGTCTTTTGTGTTCTCTCTTACACTATTACCAGCACCAAAATTTACGCTTGTTAGCTTGCTCTCATAGTTTGTGCCAAAAAATGTCTTTACGCTCTTTATAGGCTTATATGTAAGCGTGGCGTGAAATGTGTGCTCTGGCGTTGCTGTTAGGCTTTTGCCATCAAGTCTGTTAAGCCCAGTTTGGCTAAATTTCATAGGGCCTCTTGGCGTATTTATCGTTGGGTTGCCAGTTTTTATCTTTGACTTATTGTAGGTGTAGTTTGAGCTTAAATTTAGATTTGAAAGGATGTCATAGTCGCCACTTAGCTCTACGCCCCAAACGGTCGCACCTTCTATGTTAAAGTAAGTCCCCCAACCAGGGCAAGTAACGTGTGGTGCATTTGTGCAAGTGCCAAAGGCTGGAATCCCATTTACTCTTTTACTGCCGTCAGTGTCTAGGATCTTATCTTTAAATTCATTTCTAAAAAGCGTTACCGAGCCTCTAAAATCAGCTTGATTATCATAATATGCTCCAACTTCATAAGTCGTGCTCTTTTCTGGTTTTAGGTCCTTGTTGCCAAAATCAACTATCCTCCAGCCACCTTGAATAGTGCCTACTTCTGGAGAAATTTGATTGACATTAGGTGTTTTATAGCCAGTCGCTACACCACCTTTTAGGCTTAGCGTATCTGTGGCATTATAGACTAGATAGGCTCTTGGCGAGAGGTGGTTGCCAAAAAATTCGTTGTGCGTGAGCCTTGAGCCAAGCGTTAAAAAGAGCTTCTCATCTAAAATTTGCCACTCATCTTCGATAAATCCCGCATGCTCGCTCATCGAGTAGGTCTTTGGGTCTTTTAAGCCGTTTCTTGAAGCGTTTGAGACGATGAAGGTTGTGCCGACATTTTGCTTATGAAAGTCATAGCCAAAAGTTAGTGCGTGAGCGCCAAAAAACGTTGTAAATTTAGAGTTGAAGTTGTGATTTTTGGCTTTTGCTGGTATAAATTTGTCAAAAAGGCTTGTTCTTTGCGTCTCATCATAAATGTAACTAAGATCAGCATTTAGACTATCAAATTCTCCAAGATAGCCCACGCCATAGCTCTTTTTCTCGTAGTCATAATTATCTAATGGTCTTCTTCTTGGGTCTGGATCGGCTGTTTTGCCGACGGTGCGCGAGTAGTCGTGTCTTTCGTTTGAGCCAAGGATGAAAAATTTATTGTGTTCATCTGGCGTGATCCAAAGTTTTGCACTTAAATTTCTCTTGTCGCTCTTTTGATATCCGCCTTTATAGTTGTCCTCATCTCTTAGCTTTTTGTATCCCCAAAGCTGAAGCGCTAAAAACTCTTTATAAAGAGGCAAATTTAGGTAAAAATCCCCTTGCCTGCCGTCGCCTATGCCTTTGTGAGTGTTTATTGTGGTTGAGATACCGACGTTACCGCTAAATTTTGAAAAGTCTTTTTTAGTAATGATATTTATAACGCCTCCAACCGCGTCGCTACCATAAAGCGAACTCATAGGGCCACGGATGACCTCTATACGCTCGATCGCTTCAGCTGGCGGAATGAAATTTGAGTTCATATCCCCTGCTCCACCCTTTGGATTTGCGCTACTTGAATTTACTCTTTTGCCATCAATTAAAACTAGCGTTTGAGACTTCTCCATGCCGCGTATCGAGATGCCACTAGCTGAACCATCCTCGCCACCGACAACATTTACGCCTGGCACCTTTTGGGCGATTGAGTGAAGTGAGGTAAAGCTATCTTTTGTTAGCTCATCACCGCTTATCACGCTGATACTTGCAGGGGCTTCTTTTATCTGTTGCGAAAAGCCACTCGCACTTATTACGACGCCATCTAGCTTGGTTTCGTTATTATCTTTCTCTACTGCATAGAGAGAATTTGCCACACAAGCACTAAGGCAAATAGCGATCAAATTTGATCTATTCACGGATATCCTTTTGTTAAATTTAATTTTTGATAATGAAAGCGAAATGCAAATTTAACAAAGTAAGCATAAAAACAATATTAATTATCAAAAATAAAATTTATATAAACACAATAAAAGCAATTTTTATAAAACAATACTTACATTATTTAGTAGATTAATTTATTAAAGATTAATCAATTTAGGCTAAAATACGACCATTTCAACAAAAGGACAGCTATGAAAAAAGATGTAAAAAAAGTTGTTTTAGCATACTCAGGCGGACTTGACACAAGTATTATTTTAAAGTGGCTTCAAGACGAATACAAATGCGAAGTAGTCACATTTACAGCTGATATCGGACAAGGCGAAGAGCTAGAGCCTGCACGCAAAAAAGCCCTAGCGCTTGGCGTAAAACCTGAAAATATTTTTATTGAAGATTTAAGAGAAGAATTTGTACGTGATTATGTATTTCCAATGTTTAGAGCAAATGCCATCTATGAGGGTGAATATCTGCTTGGCACATCGATCGCACGCCCACTAATAGCAAAACGCCAAAGCGAGATCGCAAGAGCTGTTGGTGCTGACGGCGTGAGCCACGGAGCAACAGGCAAAGGCAACGACCAAGTTCGCTTTGAGCTTGGCTACTACGCGCTTGGCGATAATCTAACTATCATCGCTCCATGGCGCGAGTGGGATCTAAACAGCCGTGAAAAACTTTTGGCATACGCTGAGAAAAACGGCATAGATATCACCAAAAAACCAGGTAAAAGCCCATATTCAATGGATGCAAATTTACTTCATATAAGCTACGAAGGCCTAGTACTTGAAGACCCGAGCCACGCACCAGAAGATGATATGTGGAGATGGTGCGTTGATCCTAAAAATGCCCCAGATAAGAGCGAGATCATCGAGATCGGCTATGAAAAAGGCGATCCAGTGAGCATAAACGGCAAAAAAATGAGCCCAGCTGAAATTTTAACCGAGCTAAACCGCCTTGGCGCAAAACACGGCATCGGCAGACTTGATATCGTAGAAAACCGCTCAGTTGGTATGAAGAGCCGCGGCTGCTACGAAACTCCGGGTGGAACGATAATGCTAAAAGCTCACAGAGCTATAGAGAGCATCACGCTTGACCGCGGTGCAGCTCACTTAAAAGATGAGATCATGCCAAAATATGCCGAGCTAGTTTATAACGGCTACTGGTGGTCACCTGAGCGAAATATGCTCCAAGCACTCATCGACAAGAGCCAAGAGCACGTAAATGGCTCTGTTAAAGTTGAGCTTTATAAAGGCAACGTGACCATACTTGGTAGAAACAGCAAAGATGATAATCTCTTTAGCGAGGCATACTGCACGTTTGAAGAAGATAGCGTTTATGATCAAAAAGATGCGGAAGGATTTATCAAACTAAATGCACTTCGCTTTATAATCGCACGCAAAAATGGGCGAAAATTTGACTAACAATAAATTTTAAAAAGGACAAAAATGAAAGTATTATTAATAAAAGATGTAAAAGGACTTGGAAAAGCTGGTGAGATAAAAGAGGTAAAAGATGGCTACGGCAATAACTTCTTAATCGGCAAAGGCTTTGCAAAAGCAGCCACTCCAGACGTGCTCCGCCAATACGAAGCAGCTCAAAAAAGAAAGGCTGAAGAGCTAAAATATGAGATCGCAAATTTAGAAAAACTAAAAGAAGAGCTTGCAAAAGTGACAGTCGTCGTCAAGAAAACTCTTGGCGCAAATGGCTCGCTTTTTGGCTCAGTTTCAAAAGAAGAGATCGCAGCAGAGCTTGAAAAGACGCATCATTTGGTAGTTGAGAAAAAGGCTATCGACCTAGACACACACCTAAAAGCAGTTGGTCTTTATGATGTCTCTATAAAGCTTGGTCACTCGATAAATGCGACCTTAAAGGTTGATGTGCAAGGAGAGTAGATGTTTCATGCGACAACCATCTTAGCCTACAAAGGCAAAAATAAAGCGGTCATCGGCGGCGACGGCCAGGTAAGCTTTGGCAACACCGTCTTAAAAGGCAACGCCGTAAAAATTCGCAAAATTCACAACGGCAAAGTTCTAGCTGGCTTTGCTGGTAGCACTGCTGACGCGTTTAACCTATTTGATATGTTTGAGAAAAATTTAGAGCATACAAAGGGTGATTTGCTAAAGGCAGTGATAGAATTTAGCAAAGAGTGGCGCAAAGACAAGTATCTAAGAAAACTAGAAGCTATGATGCTTGTGCTTGATAGGGATAAAATTTTCTTACTTAGTGGCACTGGAGATGTTGTTGAGCCAGAAGATGGCAAGATAGCAGCTATCGGAAGTGGCGGAAATTTCGCCCTTTCAGCGGCCCGTGCCTTAGATAAATTTGCCGATATCGACGAAGAGGAGCTAGTTAAAGAGAGCCTCAAGATCGCCGGCGAAATTTGCATCTATACAAATACAAACATCAAAACTTATGTTTTAGAATAAGAGAGAAAATGAACTTAACACCAAGAGAAATTGTTAAATTTTTAGATGACTATGTGATCGGTCAAAAGGATGCCAAAAAGATCATAGCGATCGCACTTCGCAACCGCTATCGCCGCATGAAGCTTGAAAAGAGCTTGCAAGATGACATCATGCCAAAAAATATCTTGATGATCGGCTCAACTGGCGTCGGTAAAACCGAGATCGCAAGGCGTCTTTCAAAGATGATGGGGCTGCCATTTATCAAGGTAGAGGCTAGTAAGTACACTGAAGTTGGCTTTGTCGGCCGTGATGTTGAAAGCATGGTTAGAGACCTTGCAATGGCCTCATATAATCTCGTAAAAAACGAGCAAAGCGAGAAAAATCAAGATAAGATAAACGCCTACATCGAAGAAAAGATCGTCTCAAAACTACTGCCACCACTTCCAAAAGGTGCTAGCGAAGAGAAGCAAGCAGAGTACGCAAAAAGCTATGATAAAATGCTAAATAGGCTAAAAAATGGCGAACTTGACGAGCTAAGCATCGAGATAGAAGTGCAGCAAAACCCTCTTGAAGCTGGCTCAAACGTACCGCCTGATATGGCGCAGATGCAAGAGAGCTTTATAAAGATAATTGGCATCGGTGGTAAAAATATCAAAAAAGAGATGAAGGTAAAAGACGCTAAAAAAGCCCTTCAAAGCGAAGCAAATGATAAAATTTTAGACCTTGAGAGCGTAAAAACAGAGGCTTTAAGAAGAGCTGAAAACGAAGGCATCATCTTTATCGACGAGATCGATAAAGTAGCCGTTGGTTCAGGTAGCTCAAACAGGCAAGACCCAAGCAAAGAAGGCGTGCAAAGAGACTTACTGCCGATCGTTGAAGGCTCAAATGTAAATACCAAATTTGGAAATTTAAAGACAGATCACATTTTGTTTATCGCAGCTGGCGCCTTTCACATAAGCAAACCAAGCGATCTTATCCCAGAGCTTCAAGGCCGTTTCCCACTAAGGGTCGAGCTTGATAGTCTTGATGAGGATGCGCTTTATCAAATTTTAACTCAGCCAAAAAATTCGCTTTTAAAACAATATATCGCGCTTCTTTCAACTGAAAACGTCGAGCTAGAATTTGACGATGAAGCGATAAAAGAGATAACAAGGATCGCTCACGCAGCAAATGAAAAGATGGAAGACATCGGTGCTAGACGCCTTCACACGGTGATCGAGCGCGTGATAGAAGATATCAGCTTTGAGGCTAGCGAAAAGAGTGGCGAGAAGATAAATGTGACAAAAGAGCTTGTAAAAGAGCGCCTAAAAGACGTGGTTGAGGATCAAGATCTAGCGAGGTATATACTTTGAAATCAGGCTTTGTTAGCATCAT
This sequence comes from uncultured Campylobacter sp., assembly GCF_937890585.1. Classification (GTDB taxonomy): domain Bacteria; phylum Campylobacterota; class Campylobacteria; order Campylobacterales; family Campylobacteraceae; genus Campylobacter_A. Next base: position 8,911 of record NZ_CALACG010000204.1, on the reverse strand, counting down.
AGGACGCACAAATGCTGGCAAAAGCTCGTTTTTAAATGCCTTATTGAACGAAAAGATCGCCATTGTCTCGCACAAGCAAAACGCAACTCGCAGAAAGATAAATGGCATAGTGATGAATGGCGAAGATCAGATCATCTTTACTGACACGCCAGGACTTCACGAGAGCAACAAGGCGATAAATCAACTGTTAATCAGCCAAGCTATAAAATCGATGGGAGACTGCGATCTCATCGTATTTTTAGCGCCTATCCATGATGATACAAGCGACTATGAGAAATTTCTAGCTCTAAATCCAGAAAAACCACACATATTAGTGCTAACAAAAGTCGATGAGAGCTCAAATGCAAAAGTGCTTGAAAAGATCACTAAGTATCAGAAATTTCAAGATAAATTTGCATCACTTCTTACTTTTAGCACCAAGCAACCTACCTATAAAAAGCCGCTTCTTGATGAAATTTGCAAGTTTTTGCCAGAGCATGAGTACTTTTACGATCCAGAATTTCTCACACCGACAAACGAGAAGGAAATTTTTAGAGAATTTATACTTGAAGCGATCTATGAAAATTTAAGCGATGAGATACCTTATCTTAGTGACGCGATCATAAAAAGCGTAAAAGAAAAAACAGGTATAACTGAAATTTATGCGAGCATCATCACGGAGCGTGACATCCACAAAAGTATGATCATCGGAAAAAATGGTGAAACCATTAAAAGAATTGGAATTTTTGCAAGAAAGTTAATACAAAATTTAACCAACACAAAGGTCTTTCTAAAGCTCGATGTAGTCGTTAAAAAAGGCTGGAGCAAAGAAGAAAAGAGCCTAAATCAGATAATCGGCTATTGATTTTTTATTTTAAAGATATTAAAATACACTACTTAAGCGTTTAAGAAGGTTTTAAATTCATGATGAATATTAAAAAAAATAGCGAGATTTCTATAGTCACACTTGATCCCTATGAGTACAAAGGATTTCGTTATCACAATAGTGGCGTAGACGCATTTAATCTATCAAAAGCAGCTAACAAACGTGACTTTTTTATATCGTATATCGAGTACAAAGATCTAATAACTTCGACTATAGATATACCTAGAAGTGTTGATAGCGACGATATAGAAAATATTATTTCAGTAAAAATATATGAAGAACTCTCTCTTGACCCAGCGGTTGATTATAAAATAATTTATTTTGAAACTCAAACTAGCGGTGAAAATAGAATTTTTAATGTATTTATTGTTGTAAATGAGCAAATAAATAAAATTTTTAAAAATATAGCAAGAAGAGTAACATATATCGACTATATCGTACCAGAGCCTTTACTTTACTCGGCTATATACAAAAAAGGTTTGCTAGCCAGCACTGATGTGGATTGTTTTGTGACGATTAGAAAAGATGAAGCCTTTTTAAGCGTATATTCAAAGGGCGAATACCTAACTTCAAGGTCGGTCCGCTACACGCTTTCATACCTTAAGGATAAATTTTCAGAGCAAAGCGGCGAGCGCATGAGTGAAGATAAATTTCTTGAAATTTTATCTAGAAGAGGCCTTGTCGATAAAGATAAAGATGGCTTTAACTACGATCTAAACACCGTTTTTGAAGATTGTATTTTCTATATAAACGACACGATCAATATTATCAACAGAATTTACAACGTAAATGTTAGAAATCTCTACATAGACTGCGACTACAAGATAGAAAATTTTATAAATTTCATCTCAACTAAGCTTGGCATGAGCACTGAGAGGGTCAATACAAACATCGCTATTAACAACAAAAGCTTTGTTATAGAAGAGCGTCACAATGTAATGGCGCTATATGCTAGATTTTTCGCAAAAGATGCCTTTAATGCGGACTTTAACTTCTCAAATATGCTTCGCCCTGAGCCATTTGCAAAAAGAAAGAGTGGTCAGTTTTTACTCACATGTGCAGCCGCGTTTGTGCTAAGCATGCTATATCCAGCGTACAACTACATAGCTGGACTTTTTTTAGAAAAAGATACTTTAAGACTAAGTGACGAATACAGCGTTTTAAATGCTCAAGAAATGCAGATAAAAGAGATGCTAGCTAAAATTTCAAAAGAGCAAGAGAGTGTAAGAGGGCTTACTCAAAAAGAAAATGAAAAGCTAAATTTTAGAAAAAATTTGCTTGCTGAGATCGAAAATAAAAAAGATAATTACGCGATGAAGGGTTTAAATCTTTTTAAGATTACCGATATTTTAAATTTGAATGCAGTTTCGATCACAAATGTCGTAAATAACGACAGAAATTTAACGATAACTGCGATAAGCGATAACGAAAAAAGGATAACGCAGTTGATAAAAGATATCAGCAAAGATGAAAAATACTTGGTAAATACTAAAAAAATTCGCTCAGACGACGTAAAACACGAGTACGAAAGTAATATCAGCATAGAGATAAGACAATGAGACAAGATATTTTAAGCAAAATGGATAGGTATTTTGAGAGCAAAAAACCTAGTGAGTCAAATATCATCTTTCTTGGATCAGCCTTAGTCATCGGCTATCTTATCTACATGCTTTGTTTTGATCCAGCTCAAAATTTCTTTGATGAAAAGCTTAATAACCACACGGTGATCACGACAAAGCTAGAGCAGACCAAGAGCTACCTTGACTCTGTTAGCTCGCCAGATGGAGATAGAAATTTCAAGATAAATGAAGAAAATAGAAATTTAAACAGCCTTAAAAATCGCTATACGAATGTGCTTAAATTTAACTCATATTTTGATACAAAGCTAAAAGAGCTCTCGTTTTTGCTCTTTGATAATCAAAACTGGGCAAATTTTCTTGACAGTATCGTACTTTTGGCAAAGCAAAATAATATAAAAATTTTGGAGCTAAAAAGCGATATAAAAGAGCCAAATTTCCAAAAAATTGAGCAAATTTTAAATATCGATCTTACTTTTATGGGAAATTTCAAAGATATGCTAAGCTACATAAATAGCCTAGAAGAGTCAAAACTTGTTGTAGATCTACATAAAATGGATATAAACTCTACTCAAAAAGATCTTGGAGCTAAGATCTCTATCTCAGTGTGGGGCATGAAGTACTGATGAAAAAATTTGGAATATTTTTAATTTTGGCAGCAAGCCTCTTTGGTAACGAGTTTGAAGGCGAGATGAAAAACTATGATGAAGTTTTTGTTAAGATAAAAGAGCAAAGAAAGGGCCTTAAAAGCAGCGAGATCGTTAGCTTGCAAGATCCGTTTAAACAAAATTTGCCCAAAGCTACAACAAAAAGCGATCAAAATGCAACTTCATATTCTCATTCAAGGGGACTTATGCTAAAGGCTATTTTGCTAAACAAGGCAAACATAAATGGCAAGTGGTATAAAGTGGGTGATATGGTTGATGACTATAAGATCATAGGCGTGCAAAACAGCAAGGTTGTCATCGCAAAAGATGACGAAAAACAAGAACTAACTCTTAAAAATGGAAGTAAAAATGTTGGTATCAAAATTAAGTAAAATCATTATAACAGCGGCTCTGGCTTCATTTTTAGCCACTCCTATCATGGCAAAACCAAGTACATGCTTAAGCAAAAACTTTAGCATGAAGATCACCGATGATGTCACTTTGGGCGATGTTTTAAACCAACTTTCAGAAATGTGTGACTTTAGTATCGTCGCAAAAGACTCTTACAGCAAAAAAGAGCTTGATGAAAAGGTTTTTGGCGTAAATATAAGAAATATGAGCCTTAGCGAGGTCTTTGATCTGCTTTTAAATGAGAAAAATTTAAGCTATGAGTTTTCAAATAATGTCTTAAAAATCTCATCACTTCAAACAAAAATTTTTAAAATAGACTATATCACCTCTATCCGTGAGGGCACAGCCATCACAAAAGCTTCAGTCGATGCCTCTCCATCAGAAGTAGGCAATAGCTCAAGCAGTGACACTAGCTCAAATGACATAAAAAATGAAAATAACTTAATAAGAACAACTGAGAAATTTGACTTCTGGGAGAAGCTTGACGCTGAGCTAAAAGCTATCTTAAACAATAACAGCGAGCATATCACAGCACCTGACCCTATCATAAACCAAAATGCTGGACTTATCACTGTTACAGCTACCCCATCACAGCTAAAACGTGTTGAAAAATATATCGCTGAAATGCAAAGAAGACTCAAAAAACAAGTCATTATCGATGTTTCTATCATCGCAGTTGATCTAAATAACGAGTATAAACAAGGCGTTGACTGGAGTAAATTTGAGCTTGGATTTAATACATATATCGGAAATGCAAATCCTAGTGACAGCTCAGGTGCAAAATGGATAGGCAATAAAGGCAATAGTCCAACAGATAGCTTTGGTAAAACTTTAAATATCGCTGCAAATTTAAACTTTAGCCTTGATGGTATGATAAATTTCCTTGAGACAAATGGCAAGGCAAAGGTCGTTTCAAGTCCAAAAGTAACGACACTAAACAACCAACAAGCCTTAATCTCAGTTGGCGACAATATCAATTACCGCGTTCAAGAGCAAACAGATAGTGGCAATAGTAACAGCGACAGACTAACAACTACATATAAACAATACTCTGTATTTATTGGCATCTTATTAAATTTATTACCAGAAGTATCTGACAACAACAAGATCATGCTTCGCATCAACCCAAGCTTAAGTAGCTTCAAATACGCAGAAGACGATACAAGAGGTCAAAATACAGCCATTAGAGAGATAGCGCCTGACACTGTTCAGAAAAAACTTTCAACTGTTGTTCAAGTAAATAGCGGCGATACTATCGTGCTTGGCGGTCTTATCGGACAGACTAAAAATAAGCAAAACACAGCAGTTCCGCTCTTGGCTGACATACCTTTGATAGGCAACGTCTTTAAAAGCACAAGAGATGGCATAAGAACTACTGAGCTTATCTTCGTCATCACGCCAAGAGTTGTTGATCTTGAAGATCCAAAACCAGTTCAGCAGTCGCTAAAAGACCTTGGATTTTCAAAAACTATCTATGAATAACACAAACATTTATACGCAGATAAAAGATGTTTTCATAGATGAAGACGAGAGCTTAAATTTCGTAAATTTAGATAACTCTATAAGCTGCTACAACAAGATAGTTTTGGCTCTAAAAAAACCGCTAAAACTTATCTTGTTCTATGGCAAACCAGGTAGCGGCAAGACTTTTTTGCTAAACAAAATAGCTAATGATCTAAAGGACGACAAAAATATCATATTTTTCCCGCACCCTTTTTTTAGCGAGGCGACATTTATCGAAGCGCTTTGCGAGAAGCTTTTTGGTAAAAAACTTGATGATATAAATAACTTTGAAACCTTTATCAAATTTTATTCAAAAGACTACGCCAGCAAAGATGAAATTTTAAAAAATCAAATGACCGTCATCTTGGACGAGGCGCAGCTCTACCCGACTGAGCTCATCGAGAAAATAAGGCTCATGGCTGATACAAGGCTCTTTAAATTTCTTTTTACGATACATAAGACTGAAAATGAGGACGTCTTGGCAAAGGACTACTTTCAAACTAGAATTTGGGAGAGCATCGAGCTTAGTAGCGCTGACGTTGGCGAGATCATCATCTATCTACAAAGAAAACTTAGCCAAAAAAACTATGACAAATACCTTAAATTTGATAAAAAAGACTATGAGTGCGCCTACTCATTTTGCGGTGGAAATTTAAGAACGCTAAATAAAATCATGTATAAATTTTATGAAATTTGTGAGTATTATGAACAAAACCAGCCATCAAAACTAAACACAGATAAGGCAAATATCATGATCCTAACTATGGCTGCACTGGACGCGGGACTGATCAATGCTTGAACCACAAGAGATACAAAGACTTGAAAAGCTCTACGAGAGCTACTCAAAAAAGCACAATGGCCTATTTTCTAAAATTTTTAATGCAAAAAACTCTAAAATTTTGATCATAGAGTTTTTTCTCATCATCGTTTTACTTGTTGCTTTGATAGTCCTTAGCATAGAAAAAACTCCAAATGAGGCTAAAGTGGCAGAGCAAATTCCAGCTCAAAATGCGACTATGGGTAAAACCGTAGCTAAAATTTCAGAAAAAAATGAGACAAATGTTAGCGTGCTTAGCGAGCTAAAGCAAAAAAGCGAGGTCGCAAAGGCTAAATTTGAAGAAGGCAAAAAGCAAGATGAGCTAGCTGATAAGATAGCTAAAAAGCTTGAAGAGGTCGTAAAGGTTACTGAAGCAAACGACACTTCAAAAAATGAGGCCAAAAAACAAAGAAGCTCACAAGGCTGGCTAAAGCTAAACATACCTGACGAGGAGCCTTCGATCAGCGATAGCTTTGGCGGCGTAGCTGTGCCACAAGATGAAGTGATAGATCTGGAGGCAAAACCAGCTAGAAAGCGAGTAAATATCCAAATTTCGTCTGCTTCAAATGAAGAGGTGACGCTAAAAGATCAGTTTTTAAAGACAAATAACCCAACTATCGCGCTTGAGCTTGCGAAATTAAATTTTAGAAATAATAATTTCAAAGAGGCTATAAAGTGGTCGCTCGCTGCGAACGATATAGATAATAGCCTAGAGGAGTCTTGGATCATCTTTGCAAAGTCAAAATATAAGCTAAAACAAAAAGATGATGCCATAAAAGCGCTAAACGAGTACAATAAAAATTTAAATAAAGCCTCGATAAACACGCTAATAAGTAAAATGAGAGATGGAACGTTATGAGATTTATCGCCCTATTTTTGGTTTTAGTTTGTCAAATTTACGCTGTAAGTCTAACTGAGATAAGAGACGACTTTAACAGCGCAAACTACGCAAAGGTCTGCAACCAAAAGGTCGAGGAATTTTTAAAAACCCAAAGCAACGAAGAGCAAATTTCTATGTTTGGCATCGCTTGCATAAAAGTGCATGATCTAAACAGGCTCGCAACTCCGATAGATAAGCTAGTAAAAAGTGAAAAGTCAAGAGAAAATGCGGCCTATTTTGCCGATATATTGTTTAAGAAAAAGCTCTTATTTCACGCTATGATAGATGGCGTGGATATAAGCTATATAAGGCTTCCAAAGAGCGATTATATACTTTCGTTTTTGTTTGATAAATTTGTAAAAAAAGAGTATGTTGAGGAGCTTGGTGTCTTTATCTTTGAAGAGGCAAATTCTGACACGAGATATGAGATAAGCGCGACAACTGGGCAGACGCCAAAGCTGGTGCTAAAAATTTTTAAAAATAACGACTTAAAATCACAAATAGAGTATAGATAATGAAAAATGTAGAAAACGTAATATTAAAAACTTTAGAGCAGACAAATAAACTAAGCAGCGAAGTGATCGCGAATATAAGAGCTATAAATGAGCAAAATGATAAGAGGCTTGTTAAAATTTTAAGAGACGAAGGGCTGATATCTGAAGATGACTTTTTAGATATTTTGTCTGACGTATATAGGCGCGGCCACGTCGATATGGACGAAATTTCAAACGATCTTGAATTTGACGTCAAGATATTTATCAAATTTATCAGTGAAAAATTTAAAATTCTCTACTTTGACCTTGATGATATCGATATAGACTACCGTATCAGCGAAAAGCTAAGCACCGCACAGTTAAAATCATACGACGCTATCCCTGTTAAAGAGGACGAGATAAGCGTATATGTCGCCTTTAAAAATCCATTTGACGTTATTGCTCAAGATAAGGTGCAAAATTTATTCAACCGCAAGCTTTTAAAGGTCGCCGTCGCACAGCCTTCGCAGATAGAAAAATATATAAGCAAGCTAGCGCTTAATGAGAGCATAAAAGATGTGATAACAGAGATCAGAAGAGAGCTTTCAAGCTCAGCTAGTCAAGGTCAAAACACTGAAAACTCTGGAATTTTAAAGCTAATCGAGATCATCTTAAAAACATCTATCCAAAGCAGAGCCAGCGACATCCATATCGAGCCAACCGAGACAAACTGCATCGTAAGAAGCAGGATCGACGGCATGCTAAGCGAGACATTTATATTTGATAAAGATATCTATCCGCCGATGGTTAGCCGTATGAAGCTACTTTCAAATATGGATATAGCGGAGCGGAGAAAGCCGCAAGATGGACGCTTTTCGGCTCAAGTTGCAGGCAAAGAGTATGATTTTCGTATCTCGACACTACCTATCTTAAACGGCGAAAGTATAGTTTTAAGAATTTTGGATAAGTCAAAGGTCATCATCAACCTTGAGGACCTTGGCATGCACCCAGACAACTTTGCTAAATTTAAAAAGAGTATGAAAGCGCCTTATGGCATAATCCTAGTCACTGGCCCAACAGGATCAGGAAAGACAACGACGCTTTATGGCGCACTAAATGATATAAAGAGCATAAAAACTAAGATCATCACCGTTGAAGACCCAGTTGAGTATCAGCTAAATATGATCCAGCAGGTGCATGTAAATGAAAAGTCTGGACTCACCTTTGTTTCAGCGCTCCGTTCTATTTTGAGACAAGACCCAGACGTCATAATGATAGGCGAGATCAGGGATCAAGAGACGCTTCGCATAGCGATACAAGCGGCACTTACTGGTCACCTTGTCTTTTCTACGCTTCACACAAATGATGCCATTAGCGCACTTCCTCGTATGATAGATATGGGCATCGAGCCTTATCTAGTAAGTGGCGCGCTCGTTTGTATAGAGGCTCAAAGACTTGTTAGAAAGCTCTGCCCACACTGCAAACAAAAGATCACTCTATCTCAAAAGACATTTGACGAGGTTAAGAAATTTGTCCCTGAAAACTACCAGTTTTATAAAAGTGTCGGATGCCCACAATGCTCACAAACTGGGTATCTAGGACGTGAGATGATAAGTGAAATTTTACCTATTAGTGACCATATAGCAAGTATGGTTGCAAATGGCGCTTCTAAAGATGAGCTTAAAAGCGTAGCCTACGAAGAGGGCTTTATAGATATGTTTCATGATGGCGTCATAAG
>NZ_CALACG010000203.1 GCF_937890585.1 uncultured Campylobacter sp. | reverse complement strand
CTTTTATATCATCATAAAAGACATATTTTGTATTGACATCTCTTTTGGCTGAATCAAGTGCGGCTCCAGCTTGCATGATGAGATCATCAGCTAAAATTTCGCTTGTTTGCGTTGAGCTAACGCCAACCTTTGCCCCAAGAGCTATCTTATAGTCGCCAACTGAGATTTGCTCGGCTATGATGTTTAGCAGGTAGTATAAAAATTCTCTATAATGCCCCTCATTTTTTTGCTTTAAAACTATCATAAAGTCATCACCACCAAACCTTGAGATGATAGCACCTTCTGGCAAGATAGCTTTGATATTTTTAGAAAGCTTTAAAAGCACCTCATCGCCCACGTAGTGGCCGTATGAGTCGTTTATAGCCTTAAAGTGGTTGATGTCGATGCTATAAATATCTATCTTCTCACCAAGCGCTTTAGTCTTTATCATCTCTGATAGTTTGCTTAAAAACGACTGTCTATTTAAAAGCCCAGTGAGTGAGTCAAATTCACTAAGCTGCCTTAAGCGCTCGTTTTTCTCTTCAAGCTCTCTTAAACTATCTTGGATCTCTTCATCTAGTTTAGCGATGATATGCCTTTCAGATCTAGCTAAATCCCTCATAGCAACTGTGCTTGAGATACTATAAATTAGCGCTGCATAGGCTAGCAAAACCATAAGTAGAAAAACTATCCATACAGAGTAAATTTTATCGGTATTAGCAGCTCCCAAAAAAAGCAAAGAGATGAAAAGCAAGGTGACAAATTTATATATAAGCGCCCTTGTATAGTCTTTTCTGTAGCTTCTTATCTTGATATTTGCCTCGTTTTCTTTTAGGTGCAAGCAAGCTACAAATATAATAAAAAATGCAACTTTAAAGAAAAACTCGTAATGAACATTTGTGCCGCCATGTGTCAAAAAGGCCTTTGACGAGTAGTATGCGTCGCAAATGCAAATGATAAGCAAGGCTAATAGATATAAAAGTAGGCTAACTCTTTTATAGCTAAAAGCTGGTTTTTTTGATACAAAATTTAGTGAAAATGCGACAACAAAGACAAAGCAAAAGATAAAAATATCCATTATGATGTATGAAAGGCTAGTCACAAATTCTTTATTAAGCGCTACTGCTAGACTTCTATCAAAAACTACAAACCAAAAAAAACTAACTGTAATAAGCATCAAAGCAAGCGCATCTACCACGACTTGCTGCCATATCACTCTTTTTAAAATTTTTGCAAAAAAAGCAATGGCAGATACAAGAAACATAAAAAATGGGATCAAATATAAAATTTGCATAAGATCCGTGCGGGAGATGTTTCCTGGCATAAGAAGCGATCTATCATAAAGCAATAAAAGGATATCAGCCAGCGCCCAGCTCGCGATAGCTAAAAATATATAGGTCCAGTATGAGTTTAAATTTCTACTACTTTTTAAGAAAAAGAACAAAAACAAGGCGATCACTACATCAGTGCCGACCGATATAGCTGTCAGATAAAACTGATCACCCAGATAAATAGCAAAAAAATAAGCAATAATCAGGGCAAATATAAATAAAAATGAGCCGTTGTGAAAATTTGTTATCCTATCAAGCACGGCCACTCTCCGCTTCTTGGGCTAGCTTTTGCCACCTTTGCCACTCGCCGCTATCATCGACATCGTTGCCGATAGCCTCGTATCTAGCGTAAAAATGCTCAACAAATTTCTTGCACTCCTCATCTTTTGGCAGATAACTTAGCTC
>NZ_CALACG010000202.1 GCF_937890585.1 uncultured Campylobacter sp. | reverse complement strand
CCACGTCGTCGATGCTTAGGCGCGAGATATTTAGCAAGAAAATTTCACTTAGCTGTTTTAGACTAAAGCTAAAATACCTGCATAAATTTTCCATCCTAAAAAGCTCAAGTGCGAGCTTCTCTTCGCATCTTGGCTCATTTTCAAGCGCCAAAAGCTCATCTATTAGCTCTTTAAATTTAGCAAATTCACAAAGCTCAAAATAGCTAGTCCTAAATTTCTCAAAAAGCTGCTCACTCACGCCAAATTCGCTCAAAATAAAGCCAAGCTCCTCGTAGCTCTCACACTTGCTTTGATCAAAAACTGGACTTGCTTCTTCGTTGATAGCTCTTGTGATGTAGTAAAGTGCTTCATAAAATTTTGTATTTTTAAAGCTCTCACCCATGGCGTAGTTAAAAATTTTAGCGCCATCATGAAGCCTTAAAATCTCGCTAAAACCCTCATCTGACAAGATGACTGCGATATTTTCAGACTTTATGCCATCACGCACAAACTCACTCGCCTTTGCCATAGCGTAAGCGCACTGCAAGCTTCTTGTGGCAAATTCTCTTACTAAAACTGGCTCAAATTTTGTGATATTTTCTAGGCAGGTTAGCTCGTTTGTATTTAAATTTAGCTCATATTTTTTATAGTTTTCAAACTCGCTAATGGCTGAAATTTGCCTTATCTTTTCTATTAGTTTTTTATTAAAAACGCTAGTTTGAAAGATAATTTTTAGCGTTGTTAGTTTTGAGATTTTTTCTAAAATTTCCCACTCAAACTCGCTTAAAATGCCATCAACGTGCAGTGAAATTTCACTAAAACTTCTTATGTAAGCTTCATTGATGGAGTAAATTTTTGGCAAGGTTATATCATCATAAAGATCTTCTTTATCAAGCAAGCTCTCATACTCTTTTAAAACCGCTTCAAGTATGCTTAAATGCTCCTCAAAATCAGCGTAAATGTCATTAAATTTTATCTCAGCAATGCTCTTTTTACTGATGGCTAGCTCTTTAAAAAACGAAAAAA
>NZ_CALACG010000201.1 GCF_937890585.1 uncultured Campylobacter sp. | reverse complement strand
GTTTAAGAGCGTTTTAGGAGCTTACATAGAAAATTTAAGCCTTTGCGTAAAAAGTGGCGAGTGCGCGGATGCTGATAAGAGTTTAGAGCAAATTTCAAACTATCAAAGAAGCACTCTAGGCTCTCTTGCGCCAAGCGAGGCAAAGGTGGAGCTTGAAGTGCTTTATAACCAAATGGAGATATTTAAATTTCTCATCTATTTTTACATGATCCTAGCTCTTGCTTCGCTCGCCCTTGGCTTTTATAGGCTATTTTTTGGGAGGAAATTTAGATTTGAAAGAGCACTTAGCCTTGCATTTTTCACTGCCTTTGCGGTGCATGCTCTAAATTTAGCCCTACGCGCTTACATCTCAGGTCACGCACCTTGGAGCGATGCTTATGAGAGTTTAGTCTATATCTCGCTTATAAGCGTGCTAGCTGGAGTGCTATTTTTCAAGCATCAAAGCTTCGCACTAGGCGCTGCTTCGCTCTTTGCAAGTGTTAGCTTGCTCGTTGCTCATCTAAATTTTATAAACCCACAGATAACAAATTTAGTCCCAGTTTTAAAGTCATTTTGGCTTAGCGTGCACGTAAGCGTCATCACAGCAAGCTACGGCTTTTTGGGCTTTGGCTTTGTGCTGGGGCTTGTGGGACTTATCTTGATGGCTCTAAAAAATGACAAAAACGAGCAAAAGCTTAGCGAGCAGATAAGATACCTCGCCGCCACCGACGAGCTAAGCCTCATCATAGGTCTTAGTCTGCTAACGATCGGAAATTTCCTTGGTGGCGTCTGGGCGAACGAGAGCTGGGGCAGATACTGGGGCTGGGACAGCAAAGAGAGCTGGTCATACATAACGATCATCGTCTATGCTATCGTGCTTCACTTGAGATTTATGCCAAGTCTCAAAGGTGTTTTTGTATTTTTAGTCGCTAGTGTGCTATCATTTGCCTCGGTGATATTTACATATTTTGGTGTAAATTTCTACCTTAGCGGACTTCACTCATACGCAAATGGTGAAGGATTTGGCGTTTCAGGGCTAATATACTTGATCTTAGCGGCTCTTGCCTTGCTGATCGCCCTAGCCTACCGCGGCAGAGATATAAAAGTAGTTTAGGAGATATGATGAAGAAGAGTTTGGTTTTATTGGTTGCTAGTTTGTGCGTTTTAAATGCTGGCTACATCAAAGAGGCTTTAAGCGCAAAAGACGATCACAACAAGTTAGCGCAAATTTATGAAGATGCTTGCGATAAAGAGAAAAAGGTATCAGGCTGCTACAACCTAGCTGTGCTTTACAGCAGGGGTGACGGCAACGTCAAAAAGGACGAGGCAAGGGCGGCGATGCTTTATGAAAAGGCTTGCGATCAAAATTTCTCTATGGCTTGCAGCAACCTTGGCTATGTATATGAAAAGGGCAAAGGCGTAGAAAAAGACCTAGCAAAAGCGGTCAAACTATATGAAAAAGCATGTAGCGATAACGAGGGCTGCACCGAGCTTGGCTTGCTTTATGCAAATGGCACTGGTGTAGAAAAAGACCTAAAAAAGGCAAAAGAGCTCTATGAAAAGGCTTGCAAAGCAGGGGACGGCATGGGATGTAGCAACCTTGGCTACCTATACGCTCAGGGCGAAGGCGTCGAGAAAGACTACGCAAAAGCTAAAGCAAACTACGAGATGGCTTGCGCAAACGAAGCTGGCATAGGATGTGACAACCTTGGCTTTTTATATGTCTATGCACAAGGCGTCGATCAAAATTTAACAAAAGCGACAAAGCTTTACGAGCAAGCGTGCATATATGGATATGAAAAAGGCTGCAACAACTACGCTATCATGCTAGCTGAGGGCAAAGGCGTGAAAGAGGACGTAGAAAAAGCACGTGAAATTTTCACTAAAAGCTGCAAAAATGGCCTAAAAGAGGCTTGCGAGAATTTGGAAATTTTAGGAAAACATTGATATCTTTCATGAGCTGGGGCAATATGCAGGCGAGCCTTGAAGCGCTATATCTGCTTGATAACGCTTTGACGGAGCCTGATGAGGAGCACTTAAGGCTCATTTCTAAGACAAAAGGCGAAAATAGCCTAAGATATAAAGTAGATAACGGGCAGGGTGATCTGCTAGATGTGATATTTACGAGTGAGGCGGTGCTGGTTAGAGGGTTTGATCATGAAAATGAGCTAAATTCGCTAAGTGCTGGCTCTGACAAAAGCGTAGTAGAGCAAATTTATAGTGGCGAGGCTGCTAAATTTCGCTCTTACTTCTTGCCAGATGAGATAGAGCAAACGACCTTTTTTATCTGGTATGACGGCGCAGAGCATCAAAATTTAGTAGGTGGCAACAACGGCGGACGTTGGCTGCTTGGATACGCCTTTGATGATTTTGCTAAATTTAGCGACTTTGTCAAGGGTTATTATGATATAAATTTTGGTGATGAAATTTTAAAAAAGCTATATGAAAAAGGCGAGTTATCGCAAGAAAATATAAAAATGCTAAAAAAGAGTTAATATACTAAAGGAGATGATATGATTTTACGTTCTGTTTTGGGTTCTGCACTACTTGCTAGCCTACTTTTTGCTACTTGCACGCATGATCACGGTGCAGCCGCTAATAAAATGCAGCCTATGTTTCAAAGCGTCGAACCTAGCAAAGCTACTTTGGTAGGAAGTGGCGAAGGCAAAGAGTACTGCGCAGTTTGCGGTATGAATTTGGTTAAATTTTATAAAACAAACCACGTTTATAACGGCAAACAAGTAGCGTCACTACACTGCTTATATGAGCTCACAGAAGGCAAGATCCCAAGCGAGGCGCAAGTCGTTGATACTAAAAATTTAAATTTGATCGACGTAAACAAGGCGTTTTACGTAGTTGGCAGTAGCGTCAAAGGCACAATGACTAGAAATAGCAAATACGCCTTCTCAACTGAGGCCGACGCGAAAGAATTTCAAGCAGCAAATGGCGGCGAGATAATGAACTTTGCCAAAGCTTACGAGATCGCTGGACAAGACTTTGCAGGCGATAATAAGATGATCAAAGCCAAGCGTGAGGACGGCGTTTACGCACATGGTAAGGAATTTTACGAGGCAAACTGCGACAAAACTGATCCAAAAAACTTTAAGGCTATCTCTGAGCTAAAAGCTCACCTTAAAAAAGTATGCGACGTAAAAGAGGCTAACAAAGCTCCAGAGTACGACAAACACTTACAAGCTGCAGCTCTTTATCTATGGGACGCTCCAGCAAATTTAGGCAAAGAGGGCAAAGAGGCTAAGGCTAAAAAACCTGAGAGGATAGTCGTGCCAGAGGGTACGAGATGTGCAGTGTGCGGTATGATCGTGAAAAATTCTCCATGGGCGACACTTATCAAGGCTGATGGCAAGGACTATTACTTTGACGGCGTAAAAGATATGGCGCAGTTTTACTATACAAACGATAAGATGAAAGAGGCTTATGTGAGTGATTATTACACGCTTGAAAAGCTCGATGCAAAAGAGGCGTTTTACGTGCATGGCTCAAACGTTTTTGGACCGATGGGCGAGGAATTTATCCCATTTAAAGACGAAGCAAAGGCTCAGAGCTTTATGAAAGATCACGCTGGCAAAGGTGTCATAAAATTTGACGAGATAAAGACTTATATCGGTAAATAAAGTGAAATTTCTAGCATTTTTGGCGTTATTTTTTGGACTCTCTTACACGCTTTTAGCGGCGCACTACCTTAGCTTTGACCACAAAGCAAAGCAAGATGAGCTAAGAGAAATTTCAAAGATAACAAGGACAAATGCCGCTTTTAGCTTCAACCAAAAGGGGCAAAAAGGCTTTGTATATGATAGGTAAGAATTTTATAAACTACGCTGTGGTCCTACTCTTTAAAGACAAAAAGGACCACCTTTTTAGCTTTTGTCTATTTGCGCTCATTATCTTTGTGCTAAGCTCGGTGCTTTTCATCTCTGGCTCGATCCAGCATGATCTTATAAGCTTAGTAAAGGATAGATCAAGTATCGTAGTTAGCGCGTTTCGTGCTGGCAAAAGAGACCTCATACACCCTGGCTACATCTACGACATCTCAAAGATCGATGGCGTGGCTGACGTTAGGGGCGTGGTTGATGGGGAGTACTACTTCGTGCAAAAGCGCGTTTGGTTTCATCTATATGAGGATGATAGCCTAAAAGAAGACGAGATGATCGTTGGCGAGGGCGTAAAGGCGGCTATGAATGAGCTTTACTACGACGAGAGCTTTAATTTCTTAACAGAACAGCGCATGATACCAGTAAAAATTCTAAAAACCATGCCAAAACAAAGCGGTCTTATCTCAAATAACGCGATATTTTTACACCCAAATACCTTGCGAGCTATCTTAAATTTAAAAGACGAAGAGTATACAAAGCTCTATGTAGACGTGCCAAATACAGACGAGATCAGCCAAGTGGCTTTGAAAATAGAGAATTTATATCCAAATTCATTTGCTCTTAGCATAGAAGACGAGGTGGCAAAAGTAAGGCACCTTTACTACTATAAGGGCGGAATTTTTATGAGCATTTATGTTAGCGTTATGCTAATATTTTTCGTGCTACTAAAAAACCAAATTTCACTTGCCTATGGTAGTAAAAAGCGCGAGATAGCCATTTTGCGAAGTATTGGCTTTTGTATAAAAGAGATCATTTTTTTAAAATTTATACAAAATTTCATCGTTAGCGTTAGCGCATTTTTGCTTGGTGTTATGTTGGCTTATCTCTTTGTATTTGTTTTAAATGCTCCGTTTTTAAAAGGTATATTTTTAGGCGATGAGCTTTTAAATTTTACAAATTTCACGCCTATTTTGGAGTTTGATAAGCTCTTTTTGATATTTGTCTTTGGCGTCATACCATTTTTGGCATTTGTGCTTATCCCATCGTGGCGTGTGGCGTGTGGCGACATAAATGAGGGACTCAAATGATAAACATTAGAGGCGTTAGCCTAGTCTATAACCAAGGCAAACAAAATGAGTTTTGCGCTCTAAAAAATATAAATTTAGATGTTAATAACGGCGAGTTAGTGATACTAAAAGGCGTTAGCGGAAGTGGTAAAAGCACCCTGCTTTCGCTCATAGCCCTACTTCAAAAGCCAACTAGCGGGGAAATTTTGATAGACGGCACTAACATCGCAAAGTTGCCTGACGCATTTTGCTCCGAGCTTAGACATAAAAGGCTTGGGCTTGTTTTTCAAAATTTTAACCTCATAGAGGGCTTAAGCGTCTATGAAAATTTGTTAGCTCCGTTTGCTCTAACAAATTTCAAGGCAAATGCGCGTGAGGAGATGATAAAAAGGGCTCTTGAGCTTGCAAATATCGCTCACAAAAGAGATGAAAACGTATCAAATTTAAGCGGTGGCGAGCGTCAAAGATGTGCGGTGGCTAGGGCTTTGTCAATGGACGCTGACATTATATTGGCTGATGAGCCAACGGCAAATTTAGATAGGGATAACGCACGTGCGTTTTTGGGTTTGTTAGAGTCATTTAAGGCGCTTAAAAAAAGTGTCATAGTCGCCACTCACGATAGCATTTTTGACGAGCTAAAGGCGACAGATAGGGTTGTAAGCTTACAAAACGGAGAGATAGTATGAGCGTATTTTTATCAAACGCCGTTATCGCCTTTTTGTTAGCGGAGTTTGTGCTGTTAGTTTTGATGAGTATTTCGCTATTTTACGTCGTTAGGATCGTTAGATCATGGGACTATAACGCGCTAACATCGCTTCAATACTCACTTGAAAAGCAAAACTACCTTGTAAATACGATCTTGCTCTTTAGCATCTGTACAAAGATTGTTTTGTTTATATTTTTCGCACTTTGTCTAAACGAGCTCTCTGACATCGTGCCAGGGGCTATGTGCTCGGCTGGCGTGATCGGCTCAAATAAATTTGGTGGCATCTTGATGCTCACTAAAATTTTGCTGATATTTGGGCTTGGTATCTGGCTGGTTATAAACAAGCTTGACTTGCAGGCTCTAAATTTCCCATATCTAAAGAAAAAATATGCCATTTTCATCTGCCTTTTTGTGATGATACTGCTCGAGCTTGGCATAGAAATTTCGTTTTTTTATAACATCCCGCTAAAAGTGCCAGTCTTTTGCTGCTCTGTCACTTTTCAAGCTCCAAAGCTCCCTTTTGGCTATACAAATTTTGGCTTAGTGAGCGTATTTTTCGTGCTATTTTTTGTCATTTTGGCGCTAAATTTCTTAAAGCAGAGCATGGCAAGCTTTGTGGCAAATTTGCTATTTTTGGTGCTTAGTTACTACGCTATCACCTACTTTTTTGGGCTTTACGTCTACGAGCAGCCAAATCACAAGTGCCCATACTGCATGCTAAGAAGCGACTATTATTACGTTGGCTACCTCATCTGGGGCAGTTTATTTTTGGGCGTTTTTTACGGCCTTATGCCATATCTTGTGGAGATCATCACAAAGACAAACTACTCGCACAAGCTTAAATTTTCATCGATCTGGCTAAGTGTTTGCGTGCTGATCTGCTCGCTTTACGTGCTCAAATACTATTTGTTAAGAGGATTTTTATTTTGATAAAGCAAATTTTTTCTCTTTGTTTGTTGGCTCTAGTCTTAGCCGTTCTAGCCTATAATGCCGACATAAGTGACGATAAAATTTTAGTTTCACATAGCGACAAATCAGAGCCGATCGAGGTGCTCACGCCAAATAAATATATATGTTATGAGAGCAGAACACTCATCGCTGATAATAACGACACGGCACAGGCTATCATGCCAAATGGCGACATCTACTTCTTTAACGACATCACAAATTCTTTCATCTGGTATATGGCACAAAAGAGCAAAGATAAGATCAAGTTATATGTCTATTCAAGAGATACAAACCGCTACATCCCAGCGCAAGATGCCTGGTACTCGAGGGTCGATATCACGCCGATGGGGTACGGCATAGGGGCGTATGAGTTTCACACGTATGGCATAAACGACAACTACTTTAAAGAGGTCTTGCTCTACGCAGCACGCGGCGAAACACTGCTAAATCCATACATAAACATCCTACTTTCAGAAAATAAGATATAAATTTACGAAGTTAGTCGATTTGTTTTAGATGATTGATCGTTTTAATCATAGTTTTAAATATGATCTCAATCTTTTCATCATTATCATCTGTGGCAATCATTTTATTAAGATAGTCGCACCCATCTTGGAAACCTAGAGCGCAAGCTTTAAAAACGTATCTTTTTGCCGAGTCATAGTCCTGCTTTACGCCTTTGCCTAGTGCATATAAGGCACCTAAGTTATGGCAAGCTTCGGCGATGTTGCCGTCGCAAGCCTTTTTATATAGCTCGATAGCCTTGTTGTAGTCTTGTTCTACCCCTTGATCTTTTATATATAAAACACCTAAATTTAGGCAACTACCAACAAATCCACCATCGCATGATCGTTTATATAGCTCGGCTGCTTTGTGATAGTCTTGTTTTACACCTTGAGCATCTTCATATAAAACTCCTAAGTTATGACAAGCTCGAGCAACATTATCGTCGCAAGCTTTTTGCCATTGCTTGGCGGCTTTATCAAACTCGCCTTTGTTGTAAGCCTCAAGCCCAAGCTCAAAAAGATCTTTAGAGAAGCCAGTAGTAAGTAAGATCACAGATAAAAGAATAATCTTTTTCATTTCTTCTTCATTTTTATAAATTTAATTTGCCTCTTTGTTAGAGAAACAAGCCTGATGTTAGTGTATAAATTTCACACCTATGGCATAAACGACAACTACTTTAAAGAGGTCTTGCTCTACGCAGCACGTGGCGAAACACTCATAAATCCATATATAAACATCCTACTTTCAGAAAATAAGATATAAATTTAGAGAAGCTCTAAATTTGTTAGAGCTTGCTTGTTTGATTTTAGGTGTCAAAAGCCTTTTTCGTTTAATTTTTTGTAAAAATCACACCCCACTTGATCACCCAAATCACAAGCCTTGCCAAAATATTCTTTTGCAGTGTGATAGTTTTGTCTTAAGCCTTGTCCTTTTTCATGTATAACTCCCAAATTAAAGCAACCTGTAGCATGTCCACTATTACAAGCTTTTTTATATAGCTCAGCTGCTTTATAGCGATCCTGTCTTAAGCCCTGTCCGTTATCGTATAAAACTCCCAAGTTATAACAACCCTTAATATCTCCACTATTACAAGCTTTTTCAAATAGCTTAGCTGCCTTGTGATAGTCTTGTTTTATTCTAAAGCTATTTGTATATAAAAGTCCTAAATTGTAACAACTCTTAGAAAAATTACCATCACAAGCTTTTTCAAATAGCTTGGCTGCTTTCAAATAGCTTGGCTCTACTCCTATACCTGTCTCT
>NZ_CALACG010000200.1 GCF_937890585.1 uncultured Campylobacter sp. | reverse complement strand
AAATTTAGTAGTTAAAACACTTTCAAAGCACGATGTGTGGGATCAAAATGAAATAAGAAAGATAAAAAGAGGCCTCACCATCTTCTATGTCTATGGCGGTGATGATGCTCATCGCCTCCAGCGCCACAACCAGCCTTTAAAAGGCCGCGCACTATACCGCCGCCGCCAAGCGATGCTGGACCTAGCGACCTATCCAAGCGCTCCTCGCATTCATGTTTTTTAGCCTCTTTTTGTCCTATCTCATAAAGGGCAAAGAGGGCGCCCAATATGATCGCTATTATATATTTTTGAGTAGTGCTTAGTTTGGTATTAAGAGGACTTGCCTCTTTTTTCTTTTTAACCCTATTTGTTTGTTTCCCGTTTAGTTTATCCATCTCTTCACTTTAATAAAAGAGTTAAAATTTATAAAATTTCCCTTATCAAAAGCTGCGGTGTAACAAGTCCGCGAAATGAATTTTTAGAAACGCAAAAGATGACATCCACCATTTCTCCCACTCTGACGTGCCTTGTGAAGTTAAAAAAGAGTGCTTCAAGCGTTTTGTTATCCTTTTGCAAGATAAGCTTTAAGTGGTTTTGGTCCCTGCCTATGAGCCTCTCGTTTTTCAC
This sequence comes from uncultured Campylobacter sp., assembly GCF_937890585.1. Lineage (GTDB taxonomy): Bacteria > Campylobacterota > Campylobacteria > Campylobacterales > Campylobacteraceae > Campylobacter_A. Next base: position 1,337 of record NZ_CALACG010000200.1, on the reverse strand, counting down.
GACAGCGTTTTCTATCTTAAAGACTGGGCGTGGATTTTTCTGTCCATACGGCTCATAAAATTCTAAAATTTCAAGTAGCTCAAAGTCTATCTCGCTTGGCATTATGTCGCCAAGTAGCTCATCTGAGCTTTTGCACTCTTGCATATTTAGGCATGAGCAGCTTTTATTTATCGCCTCTTTAAATTTTTCCAAATTTTCAGGCGCAAGAGTTAGCCCTGCTGCACCTTTGTGACCGCCGTAGCTTGTTAGTAGATCTTCGTGGCTTGCGATTAACGATAAGATATCAAGCTTACCAACACTTCTAGCACTGCCTTTTGCGCGGCCTTTATCGATGCTAAAGACGATAGCTGGTTTTGCAAAGTGCTTTGCCAGGCGGCTAGCCACGATGCCTATCACGCCCTCATGCCACTGCTCTCCCCAAGTGATGATGACCTCATCGTCCTCTTTTACGTCCTTTAGCGAGCACTCAAAGAGTTGGCGCTCCTCCTCTTTTCTGGAGTTGTTAAACTCTATAATCGTATCAAGGTAGTCGTAGGCCTCTTCAATGGTTTTTGCGCGCAGGAAATTAAACGAATTCATCGCATCGTCCATGCGTCCAGCGGAATTTATGAGTGGAGCGATGAGAAAGCTAATGTCATCGCACTCAAATTTTTCCTTACCATAGAACTCTTTTATCACACAAAATGCCGAACGCTGTGATGCATTTAGCTTGCAAACGCCCATGCGAACGAGCATTCTATTCATATCTCTTAGCTCCATCATATCAGCGATTATCGCGATGGCTAAAAGCTCGAGAAATTTACTCATATCGTAATTTAGCGCAAATACATCTTTTAGCGCGCCCACCAAATACCAAGCTACCTCAGCACCGCAAATTTCGATATTTGGGAAACTGCAGTCCTCTTGTTTAGGGTTGATGATAGCGTAGGCTTCTGGCAGAACGGCTGGCGGCATGTGGTGATCTGTGATGATGAGATCTATGCCCTTTTCTTTGCAGATAGCGGCTGCGTCATTTGCCGAAATACCGTTATCAACGGTGATGATCAGGCTTATATCGCTTGCGAGCTCGTCGATGATCTCTGGGTTTAAGCCGTATCCGTCCTTAAATCGGTTTGGGATCTTTACTAGGTAGTCTTTCACACCAAGATCGTCAAAAAACTCAGCCAAAATAACACTTGAAACCACACCATCAACGTCATAATCGCCCACAATGGCTATGCGCTCGTTTTTCTCGATCGCCTCTTTTATGCGGTTAGCACCTTTGTAGATATCTTTTAAGGCACTTGGTGTTGGAATTTCACTAAGTTTTTTGTGTATGTCGTTACAAAATCTACGTG
>NZ_CALACG010000199.1 GCF_937890585.1 uncultured Campylobacter sp. | reverse complement strand
CAATAGACATCCTCTTTTATCGGCACTCTTTTTTCATAAGCCATGCCCTCAGCAAAAGCTTGCATTAAACGTATCAGTTATATTTCTTTGGTTAAATTTTACGTAAGATTTTTGGCGCAGCTTTCGTCTGATAAATTTTGTTATCAAATTTACTAAAATTACAAATATTACAATAGGTAGCGCAAAGCTAAAAAACGCTGGCAGCATAGTGGATAGTAAATTTGCCGTATCAAAAATTTGCATTTTAGCTTTCCTTGCTGCGCTGGGAGATCAAATTTGGCTTCTAGATGATAAACTCTGGCTCAAATTTCGTCCCATTTACCCTGACAACCCTTGCTGGTATGCCAACGACTGTTGCGTTTGCTAGGACGTTTTTTAGCACGACCGAGTTTGCGCCGATCTTGGCATTTTCACCGATCGTTATGGCTCCAAGTATCTTTGAGCCAGCGGCGATAGTCACGCCATTTTTAATGGTCGGATGGCGCTTGCCACACTCTTTGCCAGTGCCTCCAAGTGTCACTTGATGATACATCATCACATCATCACCGACCTCAGCTGTCTCGCCGATAACCACGCCCATGCCGTGATCTATGAAAAATCTCCTACCGATCTTCGCCCCTGGGTGGATCTCGATGCCTGTTAGAATTCTTGCGATTTGTGAGATGAGTCTAGCTAGAAAAAACCACTTTTTTTGATATAAAAAATGTGAAATTTTATGAAAAAAGACCGCGTGAATACCTGGCGTGTTGATAAGTATCGCCAAAAAGCAGCAGTCATGGACTGACGGGTCTTTCTCGCGGACGGTTTGAACTAGCTCTTTTAGACTCTCCCACATATTTTTACGCTCCGTAAAGCTCTGTACTTAGGTATCTCTCGCCATTATCTGGCGCTATGAAAAGCACTTTTTTGCCAGCGCCAAGCTTTTTAGCCACTCTTTTTGCAGCCACATAAGATGCGCCGCCACTTATGCCAAGCATCAAGCCATCGCTCTTTGCGACCGCTCTAGCTGCGTTTAGTGCGTCCTCGTTGCTCACTTTTTCTATCTCGCTAACTAGGTTTAGATCCATTGTATTTGGCACAAAACCAGCTCCGATGCCTTGAATTTTATGAGGACCAGCGTTGCCGCCACTTAGCACAGGTGATGCTTCAGGCTCAACAGCAACGATCTTTGTATTATATCCTTTTGCTTTTAGCACCTTTGCCACGCCACTTATCGTGCCACCCGTGCCAACGCCCGCCACAAAGGCGTCTAGCTCGCTAAAGTCAGCCATGATCTCAGCGGCTGTTGTTAGCTCGTGAGCTTGTGGGTTGTATTTGTTTTCAAACTGGCTTAGCATTACGTGATTTGGCTGGGCAGCTAGCTCGGTAGCTCTTGCGATCGCTGCTTTCATGCCACCAGCTGCAGGGGTGAGCTCAAGCTGAGCGCCATATGCAGCTACGATCTTGCGCCTTTCTATGCTCATGCTCTCAGGCATGCAAAGGATCACTTTAAAGCCAAGCGCAGCACCGCACATAGCTACGCCGATACCAGTATTGCCGCTTGTTGGCTCAACGATAGTGTCGCCATGTTTTAGCGTGCCATCAGCTAGCATTTTAGTGATCATATTAAATGCGATCCTATCTTTTACAGAGCCGCCTGGGTTAAAAAACTCTAATTTCACGTAAATTTCAGCCTCGTCAGCACCTGTTTTTATCTTTACAATAGGTGTATTACCGATCGTTTTAACGATATTGTCGTATATCATTGCCTCTCCTAATATAAATTTTACGTAAATTTAGCACAGAATTTAAAATAAAACATAAAAAGCCCTAATTTACGCCAAATTTAAAATAAAATTTCAATCTTTAATGCTATCAAGCACCTCTTGCCCGCTTTGGCTTAAAATTTTGCCTTTGAAATTTTCCTTGCAAAACTCCAAAATAAGCGCATGATAGACCTTTAAAACCTCAATCTCATCAAATTTATCACTATCAAGAAATTTATAAATTTCATCATACTCAAGCGAGCCAAACCACTCAGCCGCCTCGTCGTAACACTCGAAATTATAGTCAAAATATGCCATTATCCTAAGCGCATAGGCATCAACGACCATATATGGCTTGCCGCAGGCGTATGCTAGTATCGCGTCGCAAGTCTCTGCACCAACGCCCTTTACACTTATAAGCCACTCGCGGCTTGCGTTTTCTTTGAAATTTTCAAAGCTCTCAAATTCATTTTTTATAGCCAGACAAAGCGTTTTTAGCCGTTTTGCCTTTGTGTTGTAAAAACCACTTGGCTTTATGAGCGTGGCAAGCTCGCTGTTTTCAAGCGCGCAGATAGCTTGCAGGCTATCTTTGCTGGCTTTTTTTAGATTATCTAGTGCTTTTTCTACGTTTTTCCAGTTGGTATTTTGCACCAAAATAGCACCCAAAATAACCTCAAAAGTGCCCTCGCCCGGCCATTTTAGCTCGTCTAAATTTCTACTTTTGTGATTTAGCAGAGCTAAAAATAGATCAGTTGATCTCATTTTAAATTTTCTTTAAATGTTAGATAAAACTGCTTTGCCGTCCTGCCACTTCTACTAGCTCTTAGCGTGGCAAAATTTTTAGCAAGCGTGTGAAGCTCATCTTTGTCGCCAGAGTACTCTTTGAAGTAAAAATCGACCATTTTTAGGTACTCGTCATAGTTGCCTTGATAAAAGCTGACCCAAAGACCAAAGCGATCTGAGAGAGAAATTTTCTCCTGAGTGGCGTCGCTGTAGTGAATTTCGCCGTCTATATACTGCGAGTTTTCATTTTCGCTTTTAAACTCGCTTATTAGGTGGCGGCGGTTTGATGTGGCGTATAAAAGGACGTTTTTAGGCGGTTTTTGGATAGAGCCGTCCATGATAGGCTTTAGAAATTTATACTCATTGCTGCCATTTTCAAAGCTTAGGTCATCGCAGAAAATGATAAATTTAAACTCGCTTTTTCTGATCTCATCGATGATGTCGCCAAGGTATTTTAGATCCTCGCAGCCGATCTCTATAATACGAAGTCCCATCTTATAAAACTGCGTAAATACCGCCCTTACAAGGCTTGACTTGCCACATCCTCTCTCACCCCAAAGAAGCACGTGGTTTGCCTCTTTGCCGTCGATGAAATTTAGTGTGTTTTGCAGTAAAATTTCCTTTTGTTTCTCCAGTCCATAAAGTGAGTCGATATCGACAAAATCAATATCCTCAACTGGTTTTAACATCCCTTTTGTACTTCTATATATCGCTGCGTACTTCACGCCCCAATCTATCATCTCTTATCCTTTCTTAGATAGACTAAAATTTCAGCCAAAACATCGTCGTCATCCTTACTGCGAGACTTTAGCCTGATCTTCTCGTCGTCATTTTTTGTTATTAGTATATTTTGCTCGCTGTTTGAGATAGTCTTTATGCCAGCTTTTAGGGCTAAAATTTTGATGATGATGACGTCTAAAAACTGCTTTGTAAATGTATCTATCTTGCCAAATCTATCCTCAAGCTCGCTTTGTATCTCATAGACCTCGCCCACCTCTTTGCACTTGCTAAGGCGCCTGTAAATTTCAAGCCTTAGCCTATCTTCTCTTATAAATTCTTGATTTAAAAAGGCGCTCACACTAAGTTTTAGATCGATCTTATCAAGCTTTGCAGAGTCTTGATTAAGAAGCTTATTTATCTCATCTTCTAGCATCTTTAGATACAGCGAGTAGCCGATAGCCTCGATGTGACCGCTTTGCGCCTCGCCGATGATGTTACCCCCACCCCTTATCTCAAGGTCATGATAGGCTAGCACCGAGCCAGCGCCCAAAAATGAGTTGCCCTCAAGTGCTACAAGGCGTTTTAGAGCGTCTTTGCTAATGGCGTTTTTATCTTCCACCAAAAAGTAGCAGTAGGCCTGCTTGTCGCTTCTACCCACGCGACCGCGGAGCTGGTGCAGGTCAGCCATGCCAAATTTATTAGCATTTTCTACGATTATTGTGTTTGCATTTGGCAAGTGGATGCCGCTTTCAACGATGCTGGTGCAAAGTAGCAAGTCATACTCGCCTCGCTCAAATTTCATCATCTCATCTTCAGTGACTTTCGCATTTACCTTTGAGTGAAGTATTAAAATTCTAAGCTTTGGCAAAATTTTCCTTAGATCATTTGCCGTCTGCTCGATGTCTGCGATGTGGTTGTGGATGTAAAAGGTCTGCCCGCCGCGTCTTAGCTCACGCATGATCGCCTCTTTGACGACCTTTTCGTCCCACTCTCTCACGCTTGTTCTCACATCCAGCCTTGAGCTTGGCGGAGTGGCTAAAATGCTATATGTTTTTATCTTGCTAAGCGCCATATTTAGGCTTCTTGGTATCGGTGTGGCGCTCATGCTTAAGATGTGTGAGTGCTGAGAAATTTCTTTTAGCTGCTCTTTTTGCTTAACGCCAAATTTATGCTCTTCATCAACGACGATAAGCCCTAAATTTTCAGCCTTTACGCCAAGAAGCGCATGCGTACCCACGCAAACTATGGGCTCACTTTCTTTTAGCGCTTTTTGCAAGCTTGCCTTTTCTTTTGCACTTGAGAAGCGATCCAGCCTAAAGACCTTTATGCCAAATTTGCTAAATCTTTGGCTTAGCGTCTTGTAGTGCTGCGAGCTAAGTAGTGTCGTTGGCACGAAGAAAAATGCGCTAAAGCCTGATTTTATGCAGGTAAATATGGCGTTCATCGCAACTTCAGTCTTGCCAAAGCCAACATCTCCGCTAAGCAGCCTATCCATCACCTTGCCGCTTTTTAGCTCATCTTTTATATCATTTACCGCCTTTTGCTGATCACTCGTGTATGAAAAGCCAGCATCTTGGACGAAATTTAGATAAGAGATATCCTCTTTTTGTAAAATTTTACCAGCGATCAGCTCCCTTTTTGCCGCCATCGCCACGATCTTTGAGGCGATCGCAAAGAGTTTTTCTCTAACTTTCTCTTTTATCTTGGCAAAATTTGCCTTGCCAAGGCGATCAAGCACTGCCATAGAGCCATTTTGCGCGATGTAACGATCTATCAAATTTAGATGCTCAACTGGCAAAAGAAGCTTGTCGTCATTTTGGTAGGCGATAACCACAAATTCCTTCGTAGCACCCAAAACCTTGATCTTTTCAAGCCCTAAAAACCTGCCTATACCATAATCTTCATGCACGACATAGTCATTTACTTTTAGCTCATCCACCACGAGGCTTGAGCGTTTAACTCGCCTTTTTTTCTCAAATTTATTTAGTGAGACTACGATCTTGTCGCTTGAGGTTAAATTTACTACAAGGGGCGAAATTTCAAGCTTTACGTTGGCAAAGCCGTCAAGCTCATAGCCCTTAAAAAGCCCCTCGTTTCTTGAAAGAACGGTTATATTTTTGCTCTTATTTAGCTCAAAAAAGTCAAAATTTAAAGTAACTTCTAGGTCTTTATAAACCTTTGGCTCGGGCAAAATTTCAATGCCCTTAAATTTCTCCTCAGGCGCATCATAAATTTCAAAATCGATCTTTTTAACAAGCTTTGAGTCAAATTCTTTTAAGTAGTCGCTAAAGCTATCTATCGCCCAAAATCCAAGCGAATTTAGATCACTCATCAAGGCATCGCTTTGCATATCCTCGATCTTTTGGCTCACTTTTTCAAACTCATCTTTGCTAAGATTTGCGATAAATGGCACGATCTCGGCTTCGCTTAGCTCATTTTTGTTGCTTATCTGCGTGGCGGTGTTATAGTTTCTGATACTCTCCACCTCATCACCAAAGAGCAAAATTCTAACAGGATCATCCATATTTACACCGTAAATGTCCACGACTTCGCCGCGTATGCTAAACTCACCAACGCTCTCAACGATATCGACGCACTCGTAGCCAAAGCGTATGAGCAAGTCAGCAAATTCGTTTAAATTTAGATTATCTTTTAGCTTGATCGTTGAGCTTTCTAGGTTTTTTTGCGTTGGAAGTGGGTTTAAAAGCGTGCTAAATGGGCTTATGATGATCTTTTTGCCATCAAATTTATAGTATTTGCTAAGAACGGATGAAATTTCAAAAAGCTCTTCGTTAAAGCTTCTTAGATCATCGCCTTTTTTAGCTCTAAAATCAGGTAGTTTAAAGGCGTTAAAGCCAGCAAAACTGGCCGCATCAGCGCAGAGTGCCGCCTCTTTGTCATCTTCACAGATGAGAATTTGTGGGGCGTGCGTTAAAAGATACTCATAGACCTTTGCTTGCATAGTACTCTTTTAAAAAGGCTTCGGCTAGGTGAAACGAGCCAAATGCTAGGTAAATTTTGCCGTTTTTTGCCTCTTTTATATCGTTCATATCGCTTGACTCAAACTCTCTATGCGAAATTTCAAGCTCGTTTAGCGCTTTGTTTATGAGCTCTCCGCCAAGCTCCCTGCCCTCGCAGTGGTAGCGATAAAGCAGCACGCTCTCAACGACTGGCTTTAGAGCTGCTAAGACCGCTTTGAAATCTTTATCTAAAAATGAGTTGTAAACTAGAGTAAGCTTCTTGCCACTAAACTCTTCTTGGCTAAATTTCTTAGCCACAGCCTTTGCGCCAAGCTCGTTGTGACCGACATCAACGTATAAATTTGAATCGATCTTTTCACATCTACCACGAAGCGATAAAGCGCCAAGCTTTTTGATATCTATGCTTCTATCTAAAATTTTAGCCGCGGCGTAGGCTAGAGTTAAATTTGAGCGCAAAAACTCTGGTAGATTAAATTTATCTGCGTAGTTTGCGATCTCGTTTAAATTCTCTTTGGTCAAAATTTCTCTTGGAAAGCTTAAAACCGCTTTTTTCTCGCTTGCGATCTCTTTTGCGATAGCGATACTTGCCTCGTTCATATCGTTACTCAAAACCGCTCTTGCACCCATGGCTTCAAATTTGGTGCGTGAAATTTCTTCTAAGCTGTTGCCTAATATCGCCGTGTGATCAAAGCCGATCGGAGTAAAGATGCTTAGCTCTTTTTCAAAGACATTTGTCGCATCCAGCACGCCGCCCATGCCAGCCTCGCAGACAAAGTAGTCACAACCCTCAAAAAGCACCGCAGAAAGCAGCGTCATATACTCAAAATAGCTCGTTTTTATCTTGTATTCATCACTCAAAAGAGCTTGCAAACGCTCATGAGCTCTCTCTAAAATTTCATCGCTAGCGACCTCGCCATTTAGCCAAAATCGCTCGTTAAATTTAAATATATGTGGGCTTGTATAGTGTCCTACTTTTGCCCCATTTTGGCTTAAAATTTGCGCTAAAAAGCGGCCGGTGCTACCTTTGCCATTTGTGCCGATGATGTGGATTATCTTAAAAGGCTTTAGATGGCCTTTGATCGTATCATAAGCCCTTATGATCCTGCCATAGTCGATCTCTTTGTAGTAAAGCGGTTTGCCGTCAAGAAATTTCGCTAGACTCATTTTTCCTCGATTATCTTTGGCATGACTTGGTTTCTGCCGCCCTCTTTTGCAGAGTAGAGCATCTTATCAGCCGCTTCAAGTGTCATAGTGTCGCTTAAATTTGCGCTTCTTGTAGCCACACCAGAGCTAATAGTTACCCTAATGCGATCATTTTTATAGATAAATTTGAAATTTTCTATCATGCTTCTTAGCTTCTCGCCAAATCTCACGCCATCTTTGAGGCTCGTGCTTGGTAGCAAAATGACAAATTCCTCGCCACCATATCTGCCAACAAAGTCCACTTTTCTAGCATTTTTCTTAAGCACCTGAGCCACGGCTGAGAGTATCACGTCACCAGCCTCATGTCCGTAAGTGTCATTTATCTTTTTAAAGAAGTCGATATCAACAAAACAGATAGAATAGTCCGTACCGTAGCGCTTATAAGCCTCTTCGATACGCTGCATCTCAGTCATCAATGCGCGCTTTGTAGCGACTTTTGTTAAAAAGTCCTCTTTGCTCTCAAGCTTAGCAGCTTCAAGCTCTTTTTCTAAGCTTGTGACTCTGTTTTGAAGCTCAGAAATAGTCGCTTGCTTGCTATTCATCTCAAGGCCAAGCTCCTTGCTCTCTATCTCAAGCGCACCTGCGATCTCAATGAGCATACTTTTTACATGGTCTATGCTATTTTCATTTAAATTTACACTTTTAAGGTCGTTTTTGATGCTTTGCGCCTTAGCCGAACTACTTTTTGAGCTAGCTGCGATGTCAGAAATTCTATCGCCTATGTTTTGCAAGATGTTATTTATCGAGCCCACTTTTTCGATGATCTCGCTTCTATCCTCTTCTATCCTACGATCAACAAAGGTCTTTATCTTATCTTGAATTTCTTTGCTATTTAGGCTTTGTGGATTTTGCTTTAAAACGCTTCTAATGCTGCTAAGCTCTTCGCCAAGCTCCTTTGTGATAGAAGGCTCAAGCGCAAAATTTAAAAGCTCAACTAAAGAGTTTTCTTCTGTGTTTTCATTTTTTTGAGAGAGAAATTTCTCAAGCTCAGCGCTCATAGTCCTTAGATCGTCAAAGTCTCTCACGCCATAATATTTCAAAAAGTCCAAAAATTCAGTGTCGTAAGAGCTTACAAAGTCAAACCATTTAAGGCACATCTCTTCAAGATTTTTCTCATCATATCTTCTAGCAAGT
>NZ_CALACG010000198.1 GCF_937890585.1 uncultured Campylobacter sp. | reverse complement strand
AGAGAAGAGTATAAATTTGATAAGAGCTTAGCCGATGATGATCTGCAAAATACAGCAGGCGATGTCAAATTTTACAAAGCAAATAAAGCTGTCATCTTTGCAAGTGGTGGATATTCGGCAGATAAGGCATTTAAAGCTGCTCAAAATCCAAGACTAGCTCTTGCCAAAACACCTTCAAGCCCAGGTGCAACAGCTGGAGCGCTAAAAACCATGCTAGCAGCTGGAGCAACGCCTATACAGCTAAGTCTTGGCAGGTACTCTTTTGGTATCCCAACAGAAGACCTAGTCTTTTCAATGATAGTTGATGGTAAAAACTCAAAAAGATTTATGAATGAAGATGGCGACAGGCAGGGCTTGTCAGATAAAATTTTAGAAAATATGCAAGATAACAGCTCAGATAAATTTGCAGTGATCATCTTCGATGAGGTCGGTTTTGGAAGCAGCCACGATCCAAAAAGGCTAAATAAATTTGTGGAAGATGGCAAGATGAAGAAATTTCAAAATTTGGACGAACTAGCAAAAGAATTTGGGCTAAATTTAGAGGTTTTAAACAGCGAGATCAAGCGATATAATGAAAATATAGAGAAAAAAGATGATAGTGACTTTAAAAAAGATCTAAGTAAGGTAAATCCTATCTCAAAAGCTCCGTTTTATGCGATGCTAGCGGCTCCTGGCATAAGCTATACACCAGGTGGAGTAAGGGTTAGTTTAAATTTTGAAGTGCTAGGCTTAAAAGATAATATGCCTATTAAAAATTTATACGCCATAGGTGAGGCAACAGGCGGAATTCACGGCTATGCAAGGTTGACAAGCTGCTCTACACCAGACTGCATTAGTTCTGGTTTGATAGCTGCTGAGCATATTTTGAAAGCTTAAATTTATGAAAGTTAAACTATACTCACGGCTTATTTTAATCTGAAAGGTGGTGAGGACGTTGCCTGGTATTAAGGTACATCCTAACGAGTCATTTGACGAGGGTTACAGAAAGTTTAAAAAACAAACTGACCGTAACTTAGTCGTTACTGAAGCAAGAGCTAGACGCTTCTTTGAGCCTAAAACTGAGATCCGCAAGAAACAAAAAATTGCTGCTCGCAAAAAAATGCTTAAACGTCTTTATATGCTTAGACGCTACGAGTCAAGACTCTAAAACCAAGACAAAGGGAGCTTTGCTCTCTTTGTTTAACTCTTCTTTTAGCCTTATTTTTTTATAATCAAAGCAATTTTTTTATTTTATTTTAAACGGAAATCCGATGCAAAAGCTAGCTGTAAATGAAGCTGCAGAAATTTTAGGCATAACAAAAGAAGCAGTCTATAATAGAATCCGCCGAGGCTCGTTGAAAACGCTCATTGAAAATGGCACAAAATTTGTCATCCTTGACGAGGAGCCAAGTAGCGAAAAACCCGCAAAAACCGCTTCAAAAAGCACAAAAACTAAATCCCAAAACGACGAGTTTGTAAGTTATTTGTTAAATGAGCTAAATGAGCTTAAGAGCTTAAATTTAAATTTGCAAGCCGACAAAGATAGGCTTTTTAAAGAAAAAGAGCAGATGCTTATCGAGCGAAAAAATGAAATTTTGCAAATTTACAAGGACAGAGACGAGAAGCTCATGCAGTTTCTAAACGCCATGCAAAGGCCACTTTTAGCACCTAAAAACGAGGGTGCCACAAGCGAAGTGGCGATAGATGCGCAGATAGAGGACGAGTCAAAATGGATAAATTTAAGCGAATATCTAAAGGAGTTAAATTTAAAGCCAAAAGCGACAAAAAAGATCAGTGAAAAGATAATAAAAGCGATACATCACTCCAAATTTATCAAATTTAAACGCGGCGTGATACTTGTTAGAAGACATAAAAATTTAAAAGAGTTGATAGGAGAGATATGAAACACATCAAAAAAATAGCAACTTATGCTGCGGTTGGGGGATTTGGTGCCATTATCATGGCTGGACTTGCTGGTTGTGGGAGCGACGATGGCGGCAATGAAAACGCACTAAACGAAGTTGCGCAAAAAAACGGTGCCTTTGTAATCATCGAAGAGAGCGCACCTGGCGTTTATAAAATTTTAGAAGAGTACCCAAGCACCGAAACTAGGGTCGTGCTAAAAGATATAAACGGCACTGAGCGCGTGCTAAGCAAAGATGAGATCGACAAGCTTCTAGCGCAAGCAAACGCAAAGATCGACAATAACACTTCAAATTTGACAAGAACGAGCGACGCACAGCTAAGTAGCGGCGGACTAAGTCTTGGCGAGACGATCCTTGCCTCAGCAGCTGGCGCGATACTTGGTAGCTGGATAGGCAGTAAGCTTTTTGGTAATCAAAATTTCCAAGCAAATCGCCAAAACACATATAAAAATCCAAGTGCTTACACAAGAAGTGTGGATAGCTTTAACAAGCAAAAAGCGGCAAATTCTGCTGCAAGAAGCGGCGGTGGAAAGAGTGGATTTTTCGGTGGTGGCTCAAAGTCAAGCTCTAGCTCATCAAGCTTTGGAGGCTGAAAATGGTAAATTTAAGAAAAATCACCCCATTAAACAATGAATTTATGGAGAAAATCGGCTTTGCGTGGCACACAGATAACGACAATAGCTCATATATCGCTGATGAGATCGTGCAAGTAAGCGAAAATGAGGCAAATGCCTACTATGAGGCAGCAAATGAACTTTACGATATGTATGTAAATGCCGCTCAGCACGTCATAGACAACAACCTTTTTCACGAGATAGGCATACCATTTAACCTTGTTGATATCATAAAAAATAGCTGGGAAAATGACGTTCACTGGCACCTTTACGGCAGGTTTGATCTAGCGGGTGGGCTTGATGGTAAGCCGATAAAACTGATCGAATTTAACGCCGACACGCCAACGGCAGTCTTTGAGACGGCGATCATCCAGTGGGCGATGCTAAAGCTAAATCACATGGACGAAGCAGCCCAGTTTAACGACCTTTACGAGTCGCTAAAGCAAAATTTCAAACGCCTTGTCACACTTGGTGATGATGATGTGGATTTTGATGACGTTTATGAGGGCTGGGGGATACTATTTAGCAGTATCGCAGGTAGCATAGAGGACGAGCAGACCGTAAAACTACTGCAATATATCGCAAAAGAGGCTGGCTTTGAAACAGACTTTTCTTACGTTGATGAGGTTGTTTTTGACGACAATGAAGGCATTTTTAAAGGCGATGAAAATTTCGAGTACTGGTTTAAGCTTGTCCCTTGGGAGAGCATAGCGATCGACGAGGGCGAGCTGGCTCTGATACTTTCAAACATCATCAAAAATCAAAAAGCTATCATTATAAATCCAGCCTACACGCTACTTTTCCAAAGCAAGGGGATTTTAAAAATCCTTTGGGATCTATATCCTAATCACCCGCTCTTGCTTGAGACCTCAAATGAGCCATTAAAAGGCAAAAAATATGTGAAAAAGCCGGTATTTGGCAGAGAAGGAGCAAACGTCTCGATATACGATGAAAATGGCGCACAAATAGCAAGCAATGACGGCGAATACGACTCAAGCAAAGCGATCTATCAGGAATTTTACGAGTTTAATCAAGATGAGAGAGGCGAGAGCTACCAAGCTGGCGTATTTTACGTTTATGAAGCGTGCTCACTTGGATATAGAAAGGGCGGTAAAATTTTAGATAACTACTCTAAATTTGTAGGACATTTCATTAAGGATTAAAGATGAAGATCGTTTGTTTAGACGCAGCCACTCTTGGCGAAAACGTAGATCTTAGTGTTTTTAAGAAATTTGGCGAGTTTATCAGCTACCAAAAAACTAAGAGCGAAGAGGTCGTGCCTCGTCTAAAGGGCGTTGATGTCGTCATCACAAACAAGGTTGTCATCGATAAAGCCGTGATGGAGGCGACAAATTTAAAGCTTATCTGCATAAGCGCAACTGGTATGAATAACGTAGATATTGAGCACGCAAAAGCTAAAAATATAGCTGTAAAAAACGTCGCTGGCTACTCAACCGCAAGCGTCGTTCAGCACACATTTGCCTTGCTTTTTGAGCTGACAAATCACATCAAATTTTATGATGAGTACGTAAAAAGTGGCGAGTGGGTGAAGAGTGAAATTTTCACCTATCTTGGCGCAGATATCAGCGAGATCGCTGGTAAAGAATTTGGCATCATCGGACTTGGCGAGATAGGTCGTGGCGTGGCGGCAGTGGCACGTGCATTTGGCGCAAACGTGAGCTACTACTCGACAAGCGGAGCAAATAACAATAGTGAATTTAAGCAAAAAAGCTTAGACGAGCTACTAAGAAGCAGTGACATCATCAGCATCCACGCACCACTAAATGAAAAGACTAGAAATTTGCTAGGCACAAACGAGATAAATTTACTAAAAGATGATGCGATAGTGCTAAATTTAGGACGTGGCGGCATAGTGGATGAAGCGGCGATGGCAAGGGCGATAGACGAGAGAAATTTACGCTTTGGCACGGATGTTTTGGAGAGCGAGCCAATGAGTGAAAATAGCCCATTTTTAAAGGTAAAAAATAGAGCAAATTTAGTGATCACGCCGCACGTGGCATGGGGTAGTTTGGAGGCCAGAAAAACGCTCATTGCAAAGATCATCGCAAACATCGAAAATTTCATAAATGAGAGCAGATAATGGGCTATGATATAAGCTATCACGCCATTAGCGAAGATGAAATTTCAAAGTGGTATTTTGAGGCACTTGAGCTTACAAGGGCCAGTAAATTTGACGAGGTTTTGGCACTTGCAACAAAGGCTGGCGTAGAGAAATTTTACGCTCAAAAGTACAAAGATACACTAAGCGCTGCGTTACAGTATGAAGACGATGAAATTTTTAACAAAACTCACGGCTTTTGTATCGCTGTTACACAAGGTTTTTTTAGAAAGTATTTCTACACTCGTGGCACATCGCTAAGCTCTTTGGCACGGCAAAATGAGAAATTTAAAAACTACGTCAGCAACTGGCGAGAAATTTTACCAAGTGATTTTTTGGATAAATTTAGTGGTGAAATTTATAATGAGATCACCGAAAACTACTGTTGTGGCGCTTATGTAAACGCTAAAAACGTAGCTAAACTAAAGGCTGACTATGAAGCAGATGGCGAGATAAAAGAGGCGATTGATGGCTTTTACGCTCAAAATTTACCTGCATTTTTAGATGCGCTAAACTACGCATACGAGCTAGAAATAGGCCTGCTCGAGGCCACTGAGGTCGTGGAGCCAAATCCACTTGATCTAAACAAATCAAGCTCATATTCAAATCTCTTTAACTGCGATCCAAAGGGAGCTATCATTTATGCACAGACTGCTGTGCAGCAGATTAGAGAGGCAGTAGAGCAAGAAGAGACTGGCAAAAAGTCGATTTTTGAGAAGATCAAAGGGCTATTTAAATAAATTTTGAAAGGATAAAAATGGCAACCGAACACAGCTTTGATATAAGTGCTGAGGTCGATATGATGGAGGTTAAAAACGCTCTTGAGACAGCGAAAAAAGAGATCGCTGCGAGATATGATTTTAAGGGGCTTGCGGCTGAGGTAGAGCTAAATGAAAAAGAGAAATTTATAACGCTTCTTAGCTCAAGCGATAACAAAATCGACGCGCTAAAAGACATCGTCATCTCAAAGCTCATCAAGCGCAACATCCCGCCAGTAGCGATCACAGAGACAAAAAGAGAGCCAGCGAGCGGTGGAAATTTAAAGGCTACGCTAAAGCTAAACGACACGCTTGACGGCGAAAACTCAAAAAAGATAACCAAAGCGATCAAAGACTCAAAGATCAAGGTGAGCGCGCAGATCAGGGGCGAAGAGATCAGAGTGACAAGCAAAAGCATAGACGATCTGCAGGAGTGTATAAAGCTCGTTAGGGGGTTAAATTTAGAGCTTCCGATAAGCTTTAAAAACCTAAAATAGCGCACATTTTCGCTTCATTATGCGTTGTTGATTCAAATTTTTGCTCGGTCATTACCCGCTCGGTAACTCCCATCACAAAAATTTAAATCGCCTAGCCTAATTTTGCGAAAAAGACGCTTGATTTTTCATTTAAAATTTAGCGATTTAGCCTAAATTTGGCAGTTTTTGCAAATTTACACTTAAATTTATTTCACTAAGGATAAAAAATGGGCTTTTTTAAGAAAATTTTTGGCAAGCAAGTTGATCTTGGCGAGCAAATGCCGATCTATTTTGTAAGCAGCGACGAAGACTACATGCAGCGTGCATTTGAGCAGGCTCGTGAGAGCTTTAGATACTTTTGGCGTGAGCTTTACTGGGAGCGCCGCAGGATCGTGCCAGGGCTTGACTATGCGATGGTTAAAATTTGCTTTCTTGATACCATAAACAGCGAAGAGGTGGGCGAGCACATGTGGATAAACGACGTAGAATTTGACGGCGAAACGATATATGGCACGCTTGTAAATGAGCCTGACACCGTGCAAAACGTGAAAGTCGGAGATCAAGTAAGTGCGAAGATAGGTGAGATGAGCGACTGGCTTTTTGCCATTGGCGGGCGCGCATACGGCGGATTTAGCGTGCAGGCGATGCGCTCACGCATGCAAAAAGATGAGTTAGCCGAGCATGACGCAGCTTGGGGGCTTGATTTTGGCGATTATAACGATATTTTGGTAGTCTATGAGCAAAAAGAGCACCCAGAAAATTTGATCGAGCATCCGATGAGCAAAAATATGACTGAGCAGTTTGAAAACTACGCAAAAGAGTACCCAAGCGTAGCCACAGACGCTGATGAGTTTGGATATACGCAGCTTCACCACGAGGCACTTGCTGGAAATTTAACGATCGTAAATCTCTTGCTAGAAAATGACGCTAGCAAAAACGCCCGCACAAAAAGTGGCAAAACCGCAGCTGAACTTGCTAAGCAAATAGGCTGGAGCGAAATCGCAAAGGTGCTTAGCTAGTTAAATTTGTAAATTTAGTAGAAAGAGGCAAAATTTGAGCTACCAAGACATTTTAGATGAAAAAGATGAGAGCGTTAAAAACGCTAAGAAATTTGTAAATTTTATAAAGGCAAATTTTTCAAACTGTGAGATAAGAAGCAGCAAACAAGCGCGTTTGATCGCTCTTTTAAACGAAGAAAACGACCTTTTTGATAGGCTAAATAGGACAAATTTTAATGAAGTTTCAAAAAGGCTCGGCGAGATAAAAGAGCAGATCACTCTTGTTATTTTAGATATCAAAGATGAGATCATAAAGGACTTTGACGAGCAAAACTATGAAATTTACAAAAGGGCGCTCTCAAAAGAGCCAGAGGAGCTTGAAAAGGTCAAAAATGAGCTACTTTTAAACTCGTTTTTCGAGAGCCATTTGGGCGAGCACTCGGCAAATTTAAAGGCAAATTTCATAAAAGAGTGCGTTGCAAATTTCTTCAAACACTCAAATTTCATAGTGCCTATCATCAGCGTGCTTTGCTACTTTTTATATTTTGGTTTTGAGACCCGATATTTTCCGAGTTTAGATAGCTCGGAGATGATATCTACAGGCATCTTGC
>NZ_CALACG010000197.1 GCF_937890585.1 uncultured Campylobacter sp. | reverse complement strand
TGTGTATAAGAGACAGTTTGAGTTTTGCACAGATTCATTTCCGTCTTTTTTATCAATCTCCAATATAATTTCGCTAATAGTACTATCTATAAAATCATAAATTTGATTTGGTTCTTGAGGAATATATTTATTCATATTTTTTCCTTAAAATACTTTAATTTTATCAAAAACGATTTAGCATAAAACTATAATAAATTTTTACGCCCTATCTTTAAATTTAGCGAGCCTATCTCGAAGCTCTTTTGAAAGTGTAAATTGCGAAAGCTCATATCTATCAAAAATAACGATCATGTCATCGCCAAGTGCCTGAACTAGCCCGAAACACGCATCTCTATCTAGGCGATTTTTTCTAAATTTAACACTTAGAGCATCAACCTTTTTCTTATCGCCAAAGCTTTTAATGGCGATCTCATCGATATCTTTGAAGAAAAATTTGATATTTTTTGAGCCTTTTGTGATGACAAATCCATCATCATCTATCTCAAAAAAGTTGTTTTGCAAAATTTTTCTCACGCAAAAAAATGTTGAAAGTGCGCCTACAACGAGCCCAAAAAGACTTGGCGTGCCAAGACCAAGATAAAAGTAGCCAACGATACTAAAGACAAAGAGCCCAAGCCCAAAGGCAAGCGCCCAAAAAACATCTTTTTTACTCTCTTTAGTTGTCATTTTTGCCCTTTTATGCCAAAAGTCCGGCGCCATTTATCGCCTGGCTACGCTCTTTGGCGTAAATTCTCTCGCCATTTATCACGTCGTATTTCCAGATCGGCGCATTTGCCTTAAAGTCCTCGACAAATTCGTTTATAAGCCTTAGCGCGACCTTTCTTTGAGGGCTTACTACACCTGCTACATAAGAGCTCGTATGCACCGGCACATCGCCTTTTGAGTGAGCAAAAAGCACGTAGGCATTTTCTTTTTTGGCTCGCTCCTGCCAAGCATCTAGCCATTTTTTAAGGATCGGCTCATAGATATCAAAGCTAAGCGCCGAAATCCCGCCCTCTTCGCGCACTATGCCAACAAATGTAATGAGCGCGCCGCAGTTTTTATCCTTAAACCTATCATACCACTCGTTTGTGATGCTTTGAACGTCCAAGCTTCCATTATAAATTTGCATCTTAGCCTCCGCAAACTGGTGGCAAGATAGAAATTTTATCGCCTGATTTAAGAGCGAAATTTATATCGCTCACGATCTCGTCATTTACAGCCACGGCGCAGATATTTAGCCACTTTTTAAGCTCCTCTTTCTCGCTTAAAGCTGCTTTTACCTCGCCTAAATTTTTTGCTTCTACTTTTATACTCTCAAGCCCGATAGGCCCAAGAAATTCGATCTCTACCACATTTTATCCTTTGAAATTTTTGCTGATTTTACTTAAAAATAAATTTAGATATACTTATTTGAAAATTTACAAAAGAGAAAGCAAATGAACGAAATTTTAAAAAGCATAAAAACCCCAGCCTACGTCTGCGAAGAGGCAAAAGTACGTAAAAATTTGGAGCTTTTAAAGTATGTAAAAGAGCAAAGCGGAGCTAAAATTTTAGTAGCTCTTAAAGGCTTTGCATTTAGCGGCGTGATGGATATGGTGGGCTCATACCTTGACGGAGCGACTTGCAGTGGGCTTCATGAGGCCAAATTTGCGAGTGAGTACGTAAAAGGCGAGATACACACGTATAGTCCAGCCTTTAAAGATGAGGATTTTGATGAAATTTTAAAAATTTCAAAGCACATCACATTTAACTCTTTTGCGCAGTGGCAAAAATTCAAGGGTATTGCCCTGCAAAATGGCATCATCTGCGGCCTGCGGGTCAATCCTGAAGTCTCGCTAGCCCCAACTGATAGCTACAATCCATGCGGTAAATTTAGCAGGCTTGGCATTACAAGGGCAAATTTTAGGCCAGAGCTTCTTGATGGCATCACTGGGCTTCATTTTCACGCACTTTGCGAGGAGAGTGCGAGCAGCTTGCAGGTCGTGCTAGAGGCGTTTGAGGAGAAATTTGGCGAGTTTATACCAAAGATGAAGTGGATAAATATGGGCGGCGGCCACCACATCACGAGAGCCGACTACGACGTGGAGCTGCTTATAAATATCATCAGACGCTTCCGCGAGAAGTACGGCGTAGAGGTCTATCTGGAGCCTGGCGAGGCCGTGGGCTGGCAGACTGGCTTTTTGATAAGTAGCGTGCTTGACATCGTGCATAACGAGAGAGATATCGCCATCCTTGACACCTCAGCCGAGGCGCACATGCCAGATACTGTGCTAATGCCCTACCGACCGGCCGTTAGGGGCGAGAGCGAAAATGGCAAATTTGCTTATAGATTTGGCGGCAATACCTGCCTAGCTGGCGATATCGTGGGGCTTGAGGCGGGCGATGCGGAGTATAAATTTGATAGTGAGCTAAAAATCGGCGACCGCATAATATTTGAAGATCAAATCCACTACACCATCGTGAAAAATACGACATTTAACGGCATAAAACTGCCTGATCTTCTTCTTTTAAAAGAAAATGGCGAGATCAATATGATTAGAGAGTTAGGCTACGAAGAGTATAAGCGCAGAAACTAGGCTGAAATTTATTTTTTGAAGGTAAATTTGGTTTTTTAAATTTAGGTCAAATTTATCTAGCTTGCAAATTTCGCCAAAATGCCTTTAAACTGCCGCCTAAATTTAAGCTCTAAAACTTTTTAGATTTGTATTTGTTATGAAAAGATGGGCTAAATTTAATTTCTACAAATTTAACTTGGTGGTATTTTTGACAAAGATATTTTTATTTTAAAATTTAAACTCGTCGAATTTGGCGAATTTCTAGCTAGTTCTGTGAGCTACAAACTACTTTAAATTTATTCTCTACAAATTTTATCTTGACGCTTCTTGCTAAAGATATTTTGCTTGCTATCTTTTTAAATTTAAAATCGAAATTTGATCGCTAAATTTAGTAATTTTCTGACTTTATCTAGAATTTTAAAATTTAATACCCAT
>NZ_CALACG010000196.1 GCF_937890585.1 uncultured Campylobacter sp. | reverse complement strand
TACCGCTAGATCTTTTGAATTTAAATTTTTCTTTATCTCATCAAGCTCGTAAACGCTATCTTTTAGAGCAGTTTTGCTTGCCTCTAGCGCCTCTTCTAGGTCGATGATCTTATTTGTCTTTTTAGAAAGCTCATCTTCCATAACGCTTTTTTGCGTCTCAAAGCCGTCATTTAGCGCATTTATCTCTTTTTCATAGCTAAATTTCTCGGTTCTAGCCTCGCTTTTTACTCTCTCGATCTCCTCTTTTAGGAGTAAAATTTCTTTTTTCTCGCCTCTATCTTTTTCGCCTTGAGCCTTTTCATACTCTTTTATCATCGCCTCTTTTTGCGCCAAAGTAGCGTTTAGCTCAGCATTTTGCTCTTTTAGGGCTGTATAGTTTGCCTCAGAGCTCTCTTTAAATTTATCAAAGCCATTTTGAGCCTCTTTTAGCCTATCATCATCGCCGATCTTAGCGTCATTTATCGCATTTTCAAGGTCGATTATCTTTTTTTCATAAGCTTTTGAGCTCTCTATCATATCAGCTTGCGCTTCATTTAGGCGCTTTGTCAGAGCTTGGATATTTTCAAAGTGTTGCGCTTCAAGCTCGCCAAGAGCCTTTTGATTTTTTTCAACTATCTCGTTTTTTTCATTTTCGATATTTCTTTTCATCTCTGAAATTTTGCTTATAAAGTCTAAATTTTTCTCGCTCATATCGACATTATCAGCGGCTAAAATTTCATTTTTTTTGCTTAGCTCGCGCACTTGCTCTTGAAGCTCATTTACATTGTTTGATAAATTTAGATCCTTATCATCAACAAAATTTTGCATGTAGCTTTTTGGCGTGATGTAGCCGCCATACTCGTAAAGATCGTCTTTGCTTACATATCTTTGCTTCTCTTCTTCAGGGAGATCATCAAAATTTATAGAATAAATCGTTTGATTAGTATCTTTTGGCGCCTCGTCCTCTTTTTGAAATTTCAAAAACGAGAGAGAAAAGCCAGCTATCAAACAAAAAATAGCTAATAAAATTTTATTTAACAAATCTTACGCCTTGGCTTTTAAGATATCTTTGATGACGCTATGAGCGTGATTTAGTGCGACCACGATTGAGCCGCCATTTTTTAAAACGATGTCTCCTCCAACGTAAAGTCCTGGCACGCTGCTTTGATAGTTTTCATCGATGATCGGAGTGCCTTTATCATCAGTTTTTATCTGGCATTTTTGTAAAAAATCCACCGGACTTGAACCGCCGATCGCATATACAACCCTGTCATATACGCGAATTTTGCCATTTTCGTAGTGCACTCTAACTTTACCAGACTCGTTGTCTATCTCTGTTATATCGTGATTTAGCCTTACTTTTATCTTATTGTGCTTCTCAAGCTCCCAAAGTGCGGTTAAATTTGTCTCATTTACACGGCTAAAGTTATCTTTTCTGTAAGCTATCGTCGTTTTGTTGTACTGGCAAAGCTCGATAGCGTACTCAACTGCTGAGTTACCACCGCCCACAACAAGCACTTTTTCGCCGTTTGTGCAGTTATCTAGGTTAAAATTTACAACTGAATTTAATGACGGCGGGATCTTATAGTCAGGCTTGTTTGGACGTCCCATTTTGCCGATAGATATCATGACGTTTTTGGCTTTAAATGTCGCTTTTGAGGTGGTTACATTAAAAATGTCGCCATCTTTTTTAACGCTTTCGACCTCAGAGTTAAAAAACGCCTCGATCTTTTCAGTGTCAAGCAGCTTGTCAAAATAGTCAAGCGTGCTCTCTTTTGTGCCGTCCTCAAACGAAACTAGGCCGTGTATCGTGCTGTCCTGACCCTTGTACTCTTTATCCACGCGTTTATTGTCTTTATAAAATTTTCTGATCGTTTGGCTGTGGTTGTCACCTTTTTCAAGGAGTAAAACATTGCTTAAGCCATTTCTTTTGGCCTCAACTACACTAGCGATACCACAAGGGCCGCCGCCAACTACTATTAGGTCATAAACATTTGTCATATTTTTCTCCAAATTTTATAAATTTCAAGCTTTCTTAACTAGATCAGCCATCAAAAATGCGAGCTCAAGCGCCTGATCAGCGTTTAGTCTTGGGTCGCACTGGGTCTCATACCTTTGCTCTAGCGAGCTCTCTGTTAGCTTTAACGCCCCGCCCGTGCACTCAGTCACGTCCTGACCGGTCATCTCAAGATGCACGCCGCCAGCTCTTGTGCCCTCAGCCTTGTGAATTTCAAAAAAGCTTCTAACCTCGCTTAAAATTTTACTAAATTCACGAGTTTTGTAATTGTTCGAGGCTTTAACGGTATTGCCATGCATAGGATCGATGCTATAAACGATATTTAGCCCTTCACGCTTTAGCTCTCTTAAAATTTTTGGTAAATTTTCGCCGATCTTATCAGCGCCCATTCTGATTATCACATTTAGTCTGCCAGCTTCATTTTCTGGATTTAGCTTATTTGCTAGTGCGATGACGTCTTCAGCTTTTGCACTTGGTCCGATCTTAACGCCAATAGGATTTTTAACGCCGCTTAAAAAATGCACGTGAGCGTCGTTTATGCCGCGCGTTCTCTCGCCTATCCAAAGCATGTGAGCCGAGCAGTCGTACCACTCGCCACTAAGGCTATCAACCCTAGTTAGCGCCTCTTCATAAGGCAAAAGTAGCGCCTCGTGAGATGTATAGACTGCTGTTTGATTTATCGCTGGGGTATTTGCCGAAGTGATGCCACAAGCTGCCATGAAAGATAGAGTTTTTGTTAGATCGTCAGCTAGTTTTGCGTATTTCTCACCGATCTCTGGCTTTTTAACAAAGCCTAAATTCCACTTATGCACCTGATGAAGATCAGCCAAACCTCCTCTTGAAAAGGCTCTTAAGAGGTTCATCGTAGAAGCACTTTGATAGTAAGCTTCTATCATGCGTTTTGGGTCGGCAACTCTAGCTTTCTCGTCAAATTCAAAGCCATTTATGATGTCACCTCTATAGCTTGGTAACTTAACGCCATTTACCTCTTCATAATCGCTACTTCTAGGCTTTGCAAACTGCCCTGCTACGCGACCTACTTTGACCACTGGACAGCCACCGCCAAAGGTTAAAACTATCGCCATTTGAAGTAAGACCTTAAACATATCTCTGATGTTGTTTGCGTTAAAATTTGTAAAGCTCTCAGCGCAGTCGCCACCTTGAAGCAAAAAGGCCTCGCCATTGCAAACTTTTGCAAGCTCATTTTTAAGACTTCTAGCCTCACCAGCAAATACCAAAGGCGGAAGTGCTTTTAGTTTTTCTTCAGCCTCTTTTAGCTCTTTTAAATTTGGATAAGTTGGTTGTTGTAAGATGTTAAATTCTCTCCAACTATCTCTGTTCCAAGTCATAAATTTTTCCTATCTTTTTCCTTAATTTAGCGCTGATTATATCACGCAAAACTTAAAAAATAAAAGCCATTAATGGGTTATTAAAGATATTTTACATACAATCGCTACTTTAAATTTACCCAGAAAAAGAGAAGATTTTTTTCATGATAAAAGGCATTTTTTATTCGCTTTTGGCATCAGTTTTATTTAACTGCATCTACTACATGTCAGTGCTCATGAACCCCATCAGCACGCAAGCTCTTATTGGATACCGCATGATCTTTGCCATGCCTTTTGTCATCGCCGCCATTTTTTTGTTAAAACAGCAGCGAAATTTCAAATTTTTACTTCTAAAAATAAAGCTAAAACCTAAAATTTTACTAGTTTTGCTTGCTACCTCGCTCATCGTCTCATTTCAGATGTGGCTCTATCTCTGGGCTCCAAGTAACGGCGCAGCGCTAAAAGTCTCGATAGGCTACCTCATCATGCCAATAGTCATGGTCCTTTTTGGACGGATATTTTTCAAAGAGCACCTCTCAAAAACAAAGTTAGCATCGATATTTTTCGCTGCCATTGGCGTCTTTAGCACAGCAGTCATTAGTGGTGGCATCTCGTGGGAGAGCGCTGTAGTTTTTTGCCTTTATCCAGTCTATTTTACCATTAGAAAGTACTACAACCTTGCAAATTTCTCAAGCTTTGTTATAGAGATAATTTTTATGTTTTTATTCTCATTTTATTTTGCGCTCACAGCCGATATGGACTACGTAATGAGCCAAAATCCAAACATCTACTATCTGCTCATCTTGCTTGGTGCTATCAGCGGCATAGCCCTCATCGCCCAGATCCTCTCAAGCACGCTCGTGCCGATAAATGTACTAGGTTTGCTTACATATTTTGAGCCTATAATGATGCTCTTTGTCTCATTTGCCATCGGCGAGAGACTGGAGAAAAGCTCATACTTTTTGATGATCTGCCTAGCCATCTCTGTCACGCTTTTGATGATAGATAGTATAAATTCTATAAAAGGCGACAAAAATACCAAGACTAAATGAGAGCCAAAAAGGCGTTATTCTCGCGCTTAGCGCCTTTTTTATGTGGGGGTTTTTGGCGGTTTATTTCAACCTATTTAGCAAAGATGTCGATGCTTATGAAATTTTAGCCCACAGGATCATCTGGTCATTTTTCTTGATGGCAGCAGTGCTTTGCATTAATGGCAAAATGGGCGAAATTTTTGCGCTTCTTAAGGATATCCGCTCGCTAAAGGCTCTATTTTTAAGTGGTATTTTTATCACCATAAACTGGGGCGTTTATGTCTATGCGGTGGGTAGCGGCAAAATTTTAGATACGAGCTTGGGATATTTTATAAATCCCTTGATAAGCATGCTCCTTGGCGTCATCATCTTTAAAGAGTGCCTGAGCAAAGCTAGCGCCATAGCTGTTTGCATCGTCATCGCAGCCGTTTGCGTGCAAATTTACGCCAAAGGTGGCCTGCCACTTGTCTCTATTATCTTGCCACTTTCGTTTGGATTTTACGCTATGGTTAGAAAGATGGCGAAGATTAGCGCATTTAATGGGCTTTTTATCGAAACATTTTTTATGTTTCCATTTGCACTTGGCTACGTTTTATGGCTGGTTTTTCACTCGCAAAGCCACTTTGGACTAAACGAGGACTCACTTTTAATGATCGCTTCAAGCATCGTAACCATCGTGCCACTTGTCGCATTTAACGCAGCTACGACAAGGATAAATTTAACGACTATCGGCTACTTGCAATACATCTCACCAACCATCGCGATCCTTTGTGCGGTCTTCATTTATGGCGAAATTTTGAATGGCTACAAAGTCATCTCATTTTGTATGATCTGGCTGGCGCTTGCGATAATTAGCGTAGATAAATTTAGAAAAAGGAGTAAAAATGAATAGCGTTACGATCTATTTGCTGCTTGCGTTTTTTGCGGCGCTTATTTTGTACTTTCAGGTGCAAAAACTAACCAAAAAGCTTGACGATGAAGGAGCGGTGCCTGCATATCAAAAAGCTGCGCAAGAGGTTTTGCAAAATTTAAACAACGCTGAAAAATACCCTAAATTTTGCAATGTCATCTTAAAAAAGATAAATGCTCTAAGGCAAGACATACTCTTTGAAGATGCGCTAAATGGGGCTGGCGACAAAGACAAAGCGCTTGATACCTTAGAGCAGATAAGAGATAAGGTCGAGGCGCTTTTAAAGCGGGAAAATGCAAACTGGGAAAGCGAACTTGTTGAAATTTTAGACGAGATCGATGGCTTTGTGAAGGCAAATTTCAAAAACGGCGAAGATAGAGCCGAAGAGCTAAGAGACGAACTAAAGAAAGAATTTGATGGGTTGTGAGAGCGACCATAAACCTGTCTCTTATACACATCTGACGCTGCCGACG
>NZ_CALACG010000195.1 GCF_937890585.1 uncultured Campylobacter sp. | reverse complement strand
ACTAAAATTTGGCTTCGCTTACCGCTTAGCTCAAATTTTAGAGCCGAAATTACTCGTTCATGAAATTTTAAAATTTGATAGACTTTTAACAAAAGGCTTGCAGTGTGGTGTATTTTCTAGCGTATGAGAAAAATTTATATCGATTTTTCTTCCGATAAGAGCATACGCAAGGTTTAAAAGATGAGTTAAATTTCTAGCCCAAAATGAGCTAGAAATTTGATTATTCTAGGGCTTGAGCCAGATCAGCTATCAGATCCTCGGCATTTTCAAGACCTATGCTAACTCTTATGAGCTCTTTTGTGATGCCAGCTTTTATAAGCTCTTCACTGCTTAGCTGTTGGTGCGTAGTTGATGCTGGGTGCGTGATGAGCGACTTTGTATCGCCGATATTTACCACGATCTTAAAGAGTTTTACGCGCTCAAGCATCTTTTTTGCGCGCTCAAAGCTATCAGTCTCAAAGCAAAATAACCCGCTAGCCATGCCGTCTTTAAAGTATCTTTGCGCCTTTGCATGACCAACATTGTCAGCTAGCCCTGGGTATGCCACGCTTTTTATATGTTTGTGTGATTTTAGAAATTTAGCCACTTTTAGCGCGTTTTGCGAGTGTCTTTCAACCCTAACAGCAAGCGTTTCAAGCCCTTGTATAAGCTGCCAAGAGTTAAACGGAGAGATCACAGCGCCGATGTCACGCACGATAGCAAGTCTCATTCTTAGCGTGTAGATGTCGAAGTTGTCCGTCATATCAGCATAGACGATGTCGTGATAGCTCGCATCTGGCGTGTTAAAATGCTCATATCTCTTGTTGCCTTTTAGCTTTTCGTTTAGGTGGTTGGCGCTCACGACGACACCCGCTAGACTAAGGCCCTGACCGCTCATATATTTGCTCGCACTATGCACGCAAACATCGACGCCGTGGCGAAGTGGCTGAAAGATGATAGGCGTTGGCACTGTGTTATCGGTGATGCTGATGATGCCATATTTGTTTGCGATTTCTACGATTTTTTCGATATTTGGGATAGAAATTTGCGGATTTGAAAGCGTCTCAAAAAATATAGCCCTAGTTTTTTCGTCTATCAAACTTTCCAGATCATCAGCAGTGTCGCTGTCAAAGACTCTGGCCTCTATGCCAAATCTCTTTAGTGATGATGATATTATCACCTGCCTGGGCTAAATTTATGATGCTGTAAAACAAAGCTGACTGACCGCTTGCAGTCGCTATCGCAGCAGCTCCGCCCTCAAGTGCGGCGACCCTTTTTTCAAAGATATCTGTCGTTGGATTGCCAAGTCTTGTGTAGATGTGGCCGCCATCTTTTAGATCAAACCTAGCAGCGGCTGTCTCGGCACTTCCAAAGTCGTAAGCCGTGCTTTGAAAAATAGGCACAGCC
>NZ_CALACG010000194.1 GCF_937890585.1 uncultured Campylobacter sp. | reverse complement strand
ATATTACTTTTTAACTTAAATTTACATAAAAGGACAAATCGTTGAAGAAATTTTCACTTGTTTTATTATTTGCTCTCATTTTTTCAGGCTGTGTTGCGACTAAAACACCGCAAAGATCGCAAGCTTTTCAGGTCACTTTATTTTCTCCGATGATAAAGATAAATGATGTTGGATTTTTTCACACATACAAAAATGATCTAAATTTACAAATTTATAGCTCTGGCGTAAACACCGCAAATATCCGCATAAAAGACAAAATTTGCGTAAATGGCGCCTGCTTTAGCAAGAGTGATTTTAATGAAAAATTTTTCTTAGCGCCACATTATGAGACTATGTTTGAGGAAATTTTAAAAAGAGAGAAAATTTACGAGGGCAAGGGCTTGATGTCCACTGAGTGTGGATTTAGCCAAGATATAAGTTCTTATTTTATAAAATACGAAGTTTGCGATAACTACGTCAAATTTATCGACAGCAAAAATAAAATAAAAGTGATAATAAAAGAGTTAAAATGAGATATATCGGAGCTCACGTAAGTGCGGCTGGAGGCGTCTTTAACGCGCCTTTAAATGCTGCAAAAATAGGAGCAAATGCCTTTGCACTTTTTACTAAAAATCAGCGCCAATGGAGCGCAAAGGAGCTAAGTAGCAGCGAGATAGAGCAGTTTAGGGCAAATTTAAAAGCCTCTGGCATAAGTGCCAAGCACGTCTTGCCACATAGCAGCTACCTAATAAATTTAGGCCATCCAGACGAAGAGGCAAGGGCAAAGTCCTTTGAAGCCTTTGTAGACGAGATAGAGCGTGCTGGCAAGCTTGGACTAGAGCTTTTAAATTTTCACCCAGGCTCGCACCTAAAGCAAATAAGTGAAAAAGAGTGCCTAGATAACATCGCTGGTTGCATAAACGAAGCGCTAAAACGCACAAGCGGCGTGAAGCTTGTCATAGAAAACACAGCCGCACAAGGCTCAAATTTAGGTTTTGATTTTAAGCAACTAGCCTACCTAATAGAGCACACAGACGATGAGAGTAGAGTTGGCGTTTGTTTTGACACCTGTCACGCATTTGCAGCAGGCTATGACCTACGAAGCAAGGCCTCCTACGCAAAGACGATGGGCGAATTTGACGCGATCATCGGCTATAAATTTCTATCTGGCATGCACCTAAATGACGCTAAATTTGGACTTGGCTCGAAAAAAGATAGGCATGAGAGCCTTGGCAAGGGCGAGCTTGGCCTTGGGGCTTTTGAAAATATAATAAATGATGATAAAATAGGCGAAATTCCCTTGATTTTAGAGACGATTGATGAGAGTATTTGGGAAGATGAGATCAAAATTTTAAGAAATTTAGAGAGGAAAAAGATATGAAAAAAGTGCTTTTCAGCATCGTTGCGACTTGTTCATTATTAAATGCTGGCGGATATAAAGTGCCTGAGCAAAGTGCTGACTCTTTGGGACTTGCAGCTAGTAACGTAGCCTTTAGTTTTGGGGCTGATGCGGCTTATTTTAACCCAGCAAATATGATGTTCTTAGACGGCCGTCACCACGTTGAGAGCACGCTTGGTTGGTTTCATATAAATTCTCTTGATTTTAAAACAGATAGCGGTAAAACTTATAGCTCAAAGAAATTTGACTCACTAGCTGGTACATTTAGCTTTGTAACGCCTGAGCTTTATGAAAACTGGAAATTTGGCCTAGCTCTAGCCGTGCCTGCGGCTGTTGGCATCTCGTGGGAAGACCCAGAGACGGCATTTACTGGAAAGAGATTTAAACTCCAAGTTGTCGAGCTAAATCCAACCGTGGCGTACCGCATAAATGACAAGCTTGCCGTTGCTGTGGGTGCTAGAGGCGTTTATACAAAGGGCAAGATAGCTAGCGACTTTGGCGTTGGGTATAGAGAGATACAAGGCGACGCGATAAACTACGGCTACAACGTCGCTCTTACATATAGACCTATCGAGGAGCTAAGCTTTGCAGTGACTTATCGCTCAAAGGTAAATTTAGAGCTTAAAGGTAGCACCGACGCTGACTTTAAAGGGCCTTTAGCACCTATAAGCTATCATGGCAAGACAAGAGTTGAGATACCACTGCCTGCTCAGCTCGTGCTTGCTACTGGATATAAATTTAGCGATTTTACACTTTTGCTAGCTTACGAGAGGACTTACTGGTCTAAATTTAAAGACTATGACTTTGAATTTGGCGACAAGACAGCAGTTCATACAAATCCACCATTTGGAAGAGCCTTCAAATTATTAATGGACGATCCAGTCGTTAAAAACGCAAAAGACTCAAATACATATAGGATAGGCCTTGCCTACGACGTAAATGAGAAGCTTAGGCTAATGGCTGGCTTTTCTTACGATGAGGATATAACCAGCAGTAACCACACAGGCCTAGAGCTACCAAACACAACTTCTAAGGCATACACAGCTGGCTTAAACTACAAATTTACAGATAATTTAGAGGTGGCATTTGGCTATGTCTATCAACACCGCGACAAAAAGCGCGCGACAGATATCGCAACAGGTGCTGGAAAAATGTCAGGAGAGTTTGACTCTGGTAAAATTCAGATCGTCGGAACAACATTTAAATACACCTTTTAGGGCTAAAAATGCAATACGAATATAATAACTTTTACGAAATTTTAACCAAGGTGGCAAAAGAGAGCCCAAACCAGATAGTGCTTTTTGAAGAAAAAGAGAAGCTAAAGTACCACGAACTAAAGCAAAACGTCGATAAAGTGGCGGCTTATTTGCAGCTTTGTGGGGTAAATTTTGGCGACAAAGTGGCTATGGCAGTGGCAAACTCGCAAGAATTTATCATCTCATACCTTGCTATCACGGCTATTGGCGCAGTTGCAGTGCCTATGAACACATTCTTAAAAACAACAGAATTTGAGTACATCATAAATGACTGCGGCGCAAGGGTGCTTTTCGCCTCTAGCTCGCTAGCAAAGGAGCTCATCGCCCTTAGCGATCTTGAAATTTTAAGAAAGATCATATGGATCGGCCAGACGCCAAAAAAACTTCAAAGTGCCTCAAAAGAGGAATTTGCAAACGTCGATGAAGAGTACGGCGAGGGCGCATATCTCACCTCAACACCTCAAATTTCAAAAGAGGAGATGGGTAAGGGCTATGAGCTTAAAAATGTAAATTTCACCGAAGCTCTAAGCCACAAATACACTCTAAGCATCACAAAATACCCAAAAATCGACGATCTCATGCACATCATCTACACCTCAGGCACCACTGGCAAGCCAAAGGGCGCGATGATATGCTATAAAAATATCCTATCAAATTTAGTCGGCGCACACGAGCGCTTTAAAGTTAAAAAAAGCGATAGATTTATCGTATTCTTACCGATGTTTCACAGCTTTACGCTAACGGCGATGGTGCTTTTGCCGATATTTTCAGGTGCTTCGATGGTGCTTATAAAGTCGGTTTTTCCATTTTCAAACGTGCTAAAACAGGCTTTACTAAAGCGAGTCACCGTATTTTTAGGTATCCCAGCTATATATACAGCCATTGGCAAGGCAAAAATTCCATGGTATTTTAGATGGTTTAACCGCATAAGGCTATTTGTAAGTGGCGCTGCTCCGCTTGCTAAGCAGACTATCGATGACTTTAGAGTGAAATTCCCGCGCGCGACGCTCGTTGAGGGATATGGCCTTAGCGAATGCTCTCCGATCGTGGCGGCAAATTTATTTGACAAGCAAAAGCTTTTAAGCGTCGGCCCTGTGCTAAATGGCTATGCTGTAAAGATCGTAAATGACGAGATGATGGAGCTTCCAGTTGGTCAGATCGGCGAGATCATCATAAAAGGCGACTGCGTCATGCAGGGCTACTACGGCATGCCAAGCGTGACTGACGAGACCATCATAAATGGCTGGCTAAAGACTGGAGACCTCGGCAAAGTCGATGAAGAGGGCTTTATCTACATCGTTGATCGCAAAAAAGACCTCATCATATCAAAAGGCATAAACATCTATCCTCGCGAGATCGAAGAGGTCATTTACAAGCTTGAAGCGGTCGAAGCAACCGCAGTTATCGGCGTAAAAGACGTGCACGCAGATGAAGAGGTCGTGGCCTTTGTGCAGGTAAAAGAGGGTATGGATCTGGACGAAAAAACAGTTAGAGCACATCTAAAGAAAAATTTAGCAAATTTCAAAATTCCAAAAAGTATTTATTTTGCCGAAGAGCTACCTAGAAACGCTACTGGCAAGGTGCTAAAACGTGTGCTAAAAGAGCAGATAAAGGATAAAATTTAGTGAAATATTTGCTTGATTTTCTAAACCAAGATCTCAAAAAAAGTAAAATTTACGAGCTTATAAAGTGTGGTGATGAAGAGGGAGAAATTTTAAAATATCTAAGCAAAGCCTACGTGCAAGGCACAGCTAGCATGAGCGTTTTTGAGCTACTTGGAGCTGTTTTTGGCACGCAAAATGACAAGCAGCTTTTATACCTTAAATTTATAAAAAATTTGCTAGATAGCGGCTGGATAGTGCAAAACTACAGCCTCTTTAAAATGCCAGAGAACTCGCAAAAAAGCTCAAACCAAGGGCTGCTTTCGCTACTTCACTCTGAAATTTCACTCTCAAGCACATTTTTAAAAATTTTAGAAGATGGCAACGCTGATATAAATTTACCAGAGCTTGCACCTTATGAAGATCATTTGGAGTATTTAAAAGATCAGTTTTTAAAGATAGAGCTCTACTCAAAGGCTGCGATCTTTGAAGGTGGCTCAAATGACGCTAAAAAGCGCATAAATGAGCAAATTTCTGAGCTTACAAAGCGGATAAATGAGCGCGTAAAATTAAGTAAGATCAGCCTAAAAATAGAGCAAATTTTTAAAGAAAACTTACTTGATGAAAAAGAGCAGATCATATTTTTGGCCCTTTTAAAAGAGGAGTACGCAGGCGACTTTGAAAATGGTCGCGACCTAAACACACTAGTTGGGCTAATAAGCAAAGACGAGCTTGAGCGCATCAAAAACCGCACTCTCTTAGAAGACGGCTCAAGGCTCATCGAGGGCGCACTTATCGACTACGACGAGGTTTTAAACGCTTATGGCAACGTTAGCAAGAGCTTTTTTATAAACGAAGAAATTTTGCAAAGCATAATGCACCCAAAAAATGACAAAAATAGCAAGAAAATCAAGATCGAAAGTCTGGTAAAAGAGCAAGAAATTTTTGAGCTAATAGAGCCAGTAACGAGCCTAGAAGATGTCGTACTAAACGAAAAGACAAAGCAGCTTTTAAGCACGATACTAAAGCAAGTCGATAAAAAAGTGCTAGCTAGACTTAGCAGCTGGGGCATAAAAACTAGAAAAAATATAGACGCAAAGATCATCTTTTACGGCGAGCCTGGCACTGGTAAGACCATGAGTGCCGTTGGGCTTGCAAAGAGCCTAAAGAAGCAAATTCTAAGCTTTGACTGCTCAAAAATTTTAAGCAAATATGTCGGCGAGAGCGAGCAAAATGTAAGGAAAATTTTTGACACTTACAAAGAAATTTGCAAAAAAAGTGGCAGCGAGCCAGTACTCTTGCTAAACGAGGCCGATCAGTTTTTAAGCACAAGGGTGGAGAGCTCTAGCGGGGCTGAAAAGATGCATAATCAAATGCAAAATATCTTCTTAGAGCAGATCGAGCGCTTTGAGGGCGTGCTGATCGCTACGACAAATTTCTTACAAAGCCTTGACGTGGCGTTTTCTAGAAGGTTTGACTACAAAATCGAGTTTAAAAAGCCTGATTATAACGGCAGGCTTGCCATTTGGCGTAAAATTTTGCCTGAAAATGCGAGCTTTGAAGATGGCTTTAGCGTAGAAAGGCTGGCTGAGTTTAACCTAAGTGGCGCACAGATCGTCCTTGCGCTAAAAAATACCGCCTTAAAAGTCGCCATAAAAGACGATGGGATTTTTACCTTTGAGGACTTTAAAACCACGATAGAGCGCGAGCTAAACTCGAGCTTTGGCGAAGATAAAAAGATGGGATTTGGCTCTTAGGTCTTATCTTATTTTATAAATTTGACTTTGCGTTACACAAAACCGCTAGTTTGATAAGAGATTTGCTTTACTCAATAAAATTTAGATGAGTTTTGCCACTAAAATCACGCAAAACGCGAGCTAAATTTAAGCTTTGGCGATGAAAAAATAGGCTTATTCTTGGGCTTTTCCTAAAATATGTTGAAAGCTTTTGCAAACACCAAAGTGCGGATATCAAATTTGCTTTTGTCTATTAAATTTACAAGAAGCCTGCCACCAAAAGCTACAGAAAACGTAAAGCAAATTCGATCTTTGGCAAATATAAAAAGAGAGATTTTTCTCTTACGCTTTTTTAAATATATGCTTTGCGTCACGATGCAAAGCCTAAAGTATCGGTACTTGCTAAACTAAACGTGAATTTTTTACAATTAATTTTTGGCAAAAGCTACGATAGGATAGACACTCGCCCATAGGCTTTTTGCATAAATTTAACTAGCTCGCTTGCCTCAAATTTACGACCTCAGCCTTTGCAAAATGGTAGCTTTTATCCAAAAACCGCAAAATTTTGAAATTTATCCGCTCCGTGGCTTTTTCAGACAAGTAAAGCAAATGAGCTTTGGTTACACGTTTTGTCGCCCCTAGCTACCTATGCTTTTGCATTAAATTTTGTTTTGTCTATGCAAATTTGCAAAAGCTACAAGTAAGATAAATGCCATTGCAAATTTAGCTCACTCGCCTATTTCAAATTTAATACCATATTTTACAAACAAGCATTTTTAACAAAAAAGCCAAAAATTCTAAATTTTATCTGCCATTTGAAGCGTGGGCATGACTGCTTTTTTATAACACTTTATCGTTTTTTGCCTAACACAAAAAATCGCCCACTCCGTGAAATTTAACCTAGCAAAACCCTATAAATTTCAAATTTACTTCCGCGACTTTTATAGCAACACTTTTTCGCACCAAAAAAGCAAATTTACCGATCTTTTTAATAAAAAAATTAAAAGGCCATGAAATTTTAGCAGTCAAAGTTATAG
>NZ_CALACG010000193.1 GCF_937890585.1 uncultured Campylobacter sp. | reverse complement strand
GCCTCCAGCATCAACCCTTCTTCGTTTGAAAAATGATATTTTGTATAATTAACAAGTTCTTCAAACAAAGGTATCATATCACTTAAAACGGTATTTTGTATAGCAAGTTTGTTTCCTAAAGAGTTGATTATTTCAACCAAATATCTATGTTCCGAATCAACTTGTTTAATATTTGTTTCAAATTCCCTTCCCCAAGCAAATACGACTTGTTGCGCCATTTTACTACTCCCTGCATAGCCAACTTAATTGCGCTTTATTTTATTTTAATATAACTTATATATAAATGAATTTTTGCTAGCAAGGATGTTAATTTATTCTTTAAATATAAATTTATATTTAAACCAAAATTTCCCTCTGACCTTTTGCATTAACTGGGCTTAAAACACCCATTTTTTCCATCTGTTCGATTATATTTGCAGCTTTGTTGTAGCCTATCTTTAAGCGTCTTTGTAGGTAACTGATCGAGGTTTTTTGCTCGCTTAAAATGATCTCTTTTGCCTCTTCATATAGCTCATCAAGCTCATCTTCGCCTAGCACGCCAGCAGCCGAGCCGGCACTAGAGCCCTCTTCTGCTAGAAATTTCTCATCATAGATCACATCTTGTTGCTCTTTTAAAAAATTTACGATTGTCTCGATCTCTTTTTCACTTGCAAATGGCGCATGCAGTCTGATCACTCCAGGACTTCCAGGAGGCGTAAATAGCATGTCTCCTCGTCCCAGCAAGCTTTCAGCTCCCATTTGATCAAGGATGACCTTACTATCGATCCTTTGCCCTACTCTATAGCTTATCCTGCTTGGTAAATTTGCCTTTATAAGGCCAGTCACGACGTCGACACTTGGACGCTGGGTAGCCACTATCAAGTGTATGCCACTAGCCCTTGCCATCTGTGCTAGACGGCCTATGTAAAGCTCCACATCTTTGCCGCTAGTCATCATAAGATCGGCTAGCTCATCGATGATCACGACGATGTATGGAAACTGCTCGCCGCCTTCACTCTTCATCTTTTCGTTGTAGCTCTCTATATTTTTTGTGCGAGTTTGGCTCATTATCTTGTATCTTCGCTCCATCTCAGCGACCATGTTTGAAAGCGCTGTGATCGCCTTTTTAGCCTCTGTGATAACAGGCGTCAAAAGGTGTGGGATGTCGTTATATATGCTAAATTCAAGCATCTTTGGATCGATCATCATTAGGCGCAAAGTTTGTGGGCTATTTCTATAAAGCAAGCTTAAAAGCATCGCATTTATACCCACACTCTTGCCTGATCCAGTTGTTCCAGCGATTAGTAAGTGAGGGAGCTTTTTAAGGTCAGTCACAAAAGGAGCGCCTACGATATCCTTGCCAAGAGCCATGGTTAGCGGGCTGCTAGCATTTTTAAATATCTCGCTCTCTAAAATTTCTTTTAGATAGATCGTCTCTAAATTTTGATTTGGCACCTCGATACCAACGACATCTTTGCCAGGGATCGGCGCTTGGATACGGATCGTTTGAGCCTTTAGTGCCATAGCTAGGTCATCTTGTAAAGTGAGAATTTTACTAACTTTTATGTGCGGGGCTGGGCGAAACTCAAATGTCGTGACGATAGGGCCAGTGTAGGTTCGCACCACGTCGCCATCTATCTTAAATTTGCGCAGTTTATCGAGTAAATTTGAAATTTGCTGGTCGATCTCGGCCTCATTTATATTGTGCGAGCGCTTTGGAGGGTCGTTTAGAAATTTAAGTGGCGGCAAGACAAAGTCTTTTGGCTTTTCGACCTTGCCGCGCTCTATCTGATCAAGAAGCTTTTTGTTTTCGGC
This sequence comes from uncultured Campylobacter sp., assembly GCF_937890585.1. Lineage (GTDB taxonomy): Bacteria > Campylobacterota > Campylobacteria > Campylobacterales > Campylobacteraceae > Campylobacter_A. The sequence goes on along the minus strand of NZ_CALACG010000193.1, from coordinate 5,220 downwards.
CACTTCATTTAAAATTTCAACCCCACCTATGGTTGCAGGTCTGCTCTCTTGTGCTGGCTCCATCTCTGGCTCTGGTTCAAATTCTGGCTCACTATCTAAATTTGGCTCGTCGTCATTTAATACCTGCGCGTCTATAAGCTCTTCTTCTTTTATCTCTTCTACTTTTGGCTTTTTACGCTCGATCTTTGGAATTTGCTTTGGTTTTATCTCTTTTAAATTTCTACTCTCTTCGTAGCTTTTTGGCTCTCTATCAACAAAAGCCTTTCTTAAAACGATGATGAAATTCTCCCTAAAAGCAAGACCAAGCGAGATGATAAATATCATAAGTATAGCAACAGCAGTGCCGATAGCGCCGATGACTTCTTTTAGTGCTGAGACTATAAAGCCACCTATCACGCCACCATTTGCTCCAGAAGTGCTTAGGGCTTGAAACATCAAAAATGCCATAAAAAATAGAAAAATCCCAACTACAAACTGGGCAAAATCAAAGTCAAATTTCTTAAAATTTTTATATACAAAATAGCCCAAAACGATAAGTAAAAATGGATAAACATAGGCTACAAGGCCAAAATACTTGATATTAAAAACGCCAAGGCTTTGTCCAAGCGAGCCTACAAAGTCAGCAGTCGGAGCGGCCGTAGCGATACCAAAATATACAAAAATGCAAACAAAAATAGTAAATAATATATGTCGTAAAATCTTAGATCCTTTATAAAAAAGGCTTATTATAGCACGCCAGAGTTTAATTTTTAAAAAATCAGCAAGCCAGGCCTGCTGATTTAAATTTTAATTTAAGTAGTTTAGTAAGCTTAGTTGGTTTATCTTCGCGCTTGCTTGAAGTGTCGCTTGATATGAGAGTGTAAGCTGTGTAAATTTAAGATATGACTCCGCATAGTCTGCGTCTATGACGTCATTTTTAACGCTTAGTACATTTACTTTCATTATCTCTGCGCGCTCTTTTGTCGATGTCAAAAGCTTGGTTTGAGAGCCGATCTTTGTAAGCTCTTTGTTTGCGTGGTCTATCAGGTGATCAAGCCTTTTTAGAGCGCCCTGCATGCCGGTATTTCGCGGATCGTGGTTCTCAGAGTCAGCTCTATAGTAGCCATTTCTAACAGCATATATCATATCGTCAAGGTCTTGAAAGACGCTTGTGCTTGGCTCATCGATCGTTAAAGCGTTATTTTCATTAAAGCTAAAAACAGAGCCCTTTCCTTGAGCGTGACCAGCAACTCCGGCTGTATTCATACCAGTGCTATCTCCGTCAAATTTATCGCCATTTTTTGCGTCATACATAGTAACTTCGATGTTTGTGACTGATTTTGTCTTATCAGTTAGCACCATCCTGCCACGATCGTCTAAATTTACCTCTACCGCACCTCTTGTTTTGTCAATAGCCTCTTTATAGGCATCATGGTTTCGCTTTCTATCTACTTTTTCTGCGTCTGTGTCAAAATTCGCATTTTCTGGACCAACAGGTGGGTTAGGTATATTGTCACTTGCTGCCATTGCGACGATATCCATTAGCTGGCGATATGTAAAGTCGCTTGCATAAGTTCTATATTCACCAAATTCATCTGAGTTATAAACTGATAAAGTTCTAGGTCCTGTAACCACACCAGCAGCTGTTGTTGATTTTATTTCAAACTGCACAGGGGTGTTTATGCCACCTGCTTCGCCCATTTTTACTGTGATGTCGTATCTTGTGCCAGTAATTGATTTTACTTGAATACCTATCTCTTGTCCATCGATATTAAAAAGCTCCCTCTTTCTAGCGTCAACATCTCTTGGGTATAAATTTCTATTGTAGCTCTCTTTTGTGCCAGAGACCTCGCTTAGTTTTGTCTGATCAGTCGCGTATTCGCCAGTTTTTCTAGCAACTTGTGGTAAATTTGCTACTAGCTCGTTATCTTTTCGCTCAAATCTAACCTTGTCATAGTCAAATGCGTTTGTTAAATTTCCATCTTTATCAAGATATTTGCTCTTTGTAAATTCAGTGATATGGATGGTTTTTGGCACAGCATCTGCCATACGTTCAAGTGCCTTTAAGGAATTTATGGTATCAAGCGCCGTACTTGGAGCGATAGTATCACGATCAGCCGCCACAGAAGTAGCTGCAACCATGTGAAAGTCTATAGTTTGATTACCTTTAGTAAGGTCTTTTATATTAAATTGTCCGTCGTTATTTATGCTCACATCGACAACTTTTGTTGTCTTTGTGTTGCCAAATTCCATGCCGATCTTCTCCATCAAACCAGCCATTGAAGTGTCCGCACTCATCTTAAATTTACTAGTAAATGTCGTGCCATCAGGCTTTTTGCCCTGCATAAAAAAGTATGTGTCAGGGAAATTTACATTTGAAGTATCCAAAAAGTCATAATCAGGCTCGATCGTGCCTTTGTAAGAGCCGTCGCTTCCCACAACTGAGTCAGTAGCATAGTTTAGACCGATCATATTTTTTATCTTGCTATTTTCGTCAAGATATTTTGGCGCATAAGAGATGTCAGTTCTAGTTTGATCAGCTAGCATCACGTTTGTTGTTAAAATTTTGTTGTAGTCGCCATCTTTTCCTAAAAATAGGTCAAATCCTGGGATATTGTAAGGTATCTCAACCTGTGCGCCGGCTGAAGTTTTCATATAGTCGCGGTTGCCTTGATATTTGCCAGAGCCATCTATCGGCTTGGTATCTACGGCGCTTCCAGAAAATAAAAACTGCCCATTTATAGATGTATTTGCGATATTTACAAGGTGGTTTTTGATGCCCTGAAGGTCGTTTGCCAAAGCTTCAAGAGAGGTTGTGCTATGCACGTCGCTCGCTGCTTGAACGACTTTTGTTTTAAAATTTTCTAGTTGTTTTTCAAATGACTGCAGTGCATTGTCTGTATTTTTTGCAAAATTTACAGATTTGCCAGTGGCGTCAACGACCTGGGTAAGCGTAGTAGCCTCATAGTCAAGCCTCATCGCATCATTATAAACCGCGGCTCCGTCATATGGGTCTTGAATTTTCAAGCCATTTGAGAGTTGCATATAGCTTTTATTTACACCAGCCATATTTTTTTGATAGTCGTGCAAAGTCTGATTAAAACGTAGTTGATTTGTAATTCTCATAATTTTTCCCTAAATTTTTATTCACTCTAAGCAAGAATAATTCCGCTTTGTGATATATCGGTGAAAATTTGATTTTTTTTAGTGCAAAAAAGTTTTATTGTATAATCTGCCAAAATTTACATATATAAAATAGGTAAGAAAATGGCATTAAAAATTCTCTTCTCGCCAAGCGAGAGTAAAATTTCTCTAAACACGAGCGATAAATTTGATTGTAAAAATTTGATATTTTCTGAGCTTTTTAGCAAAAGGGCTGAAATTTTAAAAAGATATGATGAGTTTTTAAAAAGGGCAAATTTAGACGAGATAAAAAAACTTTTTGGATTAAAAGAGCTTGAGGATAGCGAGCAGCTGCGAGAAAGTCTATCTAAAAAAGGGAGCATAAAAGCTATCTTAAGATATGACGGAGGTGCCTATAAGCACCTAAACTACCGCGGACTAAGCGATGACGCTCAAAAATATATAGATAATAATGTTTTGATCTTTTCAAATTTACTTGGGCCTATTTTGGCAAAAGATGAGATATTTGAGTACAAACTAAAGCAAGGCGAAAAGCTAGCTGGCTTTGATATTTGTAAATTTTATGAGCAAAATTTTAGCAAAGCAGTCGATAGCTTTTTAGAAAATGATGAAATTTTAGATCTTAGGGCTAAATTTTATGAAAAATTTTATGAGATCAAAAAAGATTACACGACATTTTGCTTTTTAAAAAATAAAAAGATATTAAGCCACCATGCAAAAGCTTATAGAGGTGAGGTTTTGCGCCAGATCGCAAATGCTAAAGTGACAAACAAAGATGAGCTAATGGCTCTAAATTTTGAAAATTTAAAGCTTGTAGATATGAAAAAGATAGGGCTAAAAAACGAGCTTACGTTTGAAATTTGTGAGTGAAAGTTCAAATTTTGGTCTTTTTTACTAAAAAAATGCAAAAAAAGAGCTAAATTTAGGGAAAAAGTATTGTATTTTTTTTTAAAAGAGTGTAGAATTGCCGCATAACTTCTTAAAAGGATGGTTCATGAAAAAAGCTGAATTTATTCAAGCTGTTGCCGACAAGGCTGGTCTTTCAAAAAAAGATACTCTAAAAGTTGTTGATGCTACTTTGGAGACAATCCAAGCGGTTCTTGAAAAAGGCGATACAATTAGCTTTATCGGCTTTGGTACTTTCAGTACTGCTGACAGAGCTGCAAGGAAAGCTAGAGTTCCTGGAACTAAGAAAGTAATCGACGTTCCTGCTAGCAAAGCAGTCAAATTCAAAGTTGGCAAAAAACTTAAAGAAGCAGTTGCTGCTGGCGCTGCTAAAAAAGGCAAAAAGAAATAATTTTCTTTTTCGGGGAGCAAGTCTCCCCTTTTTCTCTACTCACAAATCTAAAATTTCAATCTCAACTTAGCCCGAGTGGTGAAACTGGTAGACGCGTCAGACTCAAAATCTGATAAGGGCAACCTTGTGTCGGTTCGAGTCCGACCTCGGGCACCATTATAAAATATCTTAAAAAATCCAAAGACATACAAAAACATATAAAAGAACCTACAAAAGGGAATTTTATATATATTTTAAAACATATAAAGACATATATCGATATATATAAAAATCCTTGCAAGTAATTATTTTTTACGGAATAATAACGGAGTAAGAGAAAAACATAAAAAGGAACTCCGTAAAAAATGCCAAAAATACCAAAACCGCTAAGCGATATGGAGATAAGAGCGCTAAAACCAAAAGACAAAATTTATAAAAAGTGTGATGGCAGAGGACTATATATTTTTATAAATCCAGATGGTCGCAAATATTTCGCACTAGAATACAAAAGCCCAATAGACCAAAAGATAAAACGCATAAATTTAGGCGATTATCCTAGATATACCCTAGCAATGGCGAGAGATGAGCGATTTAAAATGGATCAAAAAATAAGAGATGGTATAGACATCAAGATAAAAACTAAAAGAGATGAAGAAGCAAATTTTAAAGCTATAACACAAAAATGGCTAGATATAAAATCGACATCAGTATCACAAGACACTATAGAAAAGAGTACAAGACGTCTTGAACGATATATTTACCCCTACTTTGAAAATTTGGACATAAGAGATATAAGCGTCGATGACGTGATAGGTGTTTTA